>NZ_JBIBST010000001.1:713070-920433 GCF_043077765.1 Streptomyces sp. NPDC015661
CCGCACCGCAGACCGTCGCGACCGTCGCCGCCGCGTCGGAGGCCGGTGATCCGATCGTCCTCACCCCGGGTGCCGAGGTGACGCAGCTCGGGGCCACCGGATACCTGGCGGTCACGGAGCACGATGTCGAGGCGGAGTCCGGACCGTGGTACGAAAAGGTCTGGTACGGGTACTCCGGCGGCAGCACGGTCGTTCAGAGCAGGTCGGGCTACGACACCGTGCTCGACGCGGCGGCCCCGTCCGACATCGTCCCGACGTACCGGTACGACAGAGGGCAGGTCACGCTGCGCGACATGGCCGCGCCCGCGGGCACTCCCACGGTTCAGATCGACCTGACCGCCATCCAGCCCACGTCCCTCACCGCGGTCGCCGCGGTCGGCGCCACCGTCGTCGCCCGGCGCCATGACGGCGACGGGAAGCAGACCCCGCTCCTCGTGAGCAGGACCGGCGGCACGCAGACCGCCCGGACGATCAACGGCCTTCCGACGGGGCTGACCGATTTCCGCGTGGAGACCGCCGACAAGGACGGCATCGCGCTCATCTCCTACACGTCCGCCGCGGGCAGCGGCCTGGCCCTGGTGGACACCCGCACCGCAGCCGTGACCGAGACCTACACCCGGCCGACCGGCCAGAACGCCTACGACGATCCCTTCTTCTCCGCCACGCACGTCTCCTGGTGGGAGCACACCGCCACCACCTCGACCCTCGTCGTCGCCGACCGCGCGACGAAGGAGACACAGCGCTTCGACTTCCCCGACCAGCCGCGGAGGACCACGCTGTCGGCGCCCCTCGGTGACTGGGTCCTCTACGGCACCTACAACGCGCCGGGATCCAGTTCCCCGTCCGACCGGCTGGCGCCGCTCACCGGGCGGTCCCTGAAGGGCGGGGAGACCGTCAAGCTCCTCGACCGCGTGACGAGCGCCCCCGTGACCGGGCCCGACGGCGCGCTGTACGTGCAGGGCGGGACCGTCGAGCACGGCGAGGGGCTCTACCGGATCACGGTCGGGCCCGACGGTGTCCCCTCGGTCCGGCAGGCGTTCGACAGCAGCCGGTCGACCGCCCTCACCCTCACCAAGACCGGGTTCGGCTCGTCCGTCGTGATCGACCCGTTGGAGGACGGCCCCCAGTTCAGCTGGACGTTCTCGCATCCGAACTTCGGCTATGCCGTGACGCTCACGAACAAGACGAGCGGCCGGAAGAAGGTCTTCCGGGGCACGTGGGGACTCGAAGCCCTCAAGATCATCTGGTATGGGAACTTCGACCCCTCCGAGGACGGCGCCTGGACCCCCGGCGCGTACACCTGGGAGCTCGACGCCTCCCCCTCCGACGGCATCGGCCCGAACGTGCACGCCACGGGCGACTTCACCCTCGGCTATGTCCACCGGCCTCATGACTACAGCTCGAACGGCACGCCGGACCTGTTCGCGCGGGACTCCGCGGGCAACCTGTGGCGCGCCGACAGCCAGCTCTGGATCCAGTCCACTCTGGGGTACGAGCCCTTGCCGACCGGCCGGCCCGTGGCCGTCGGCACGGGCTGGCACGTCTACGACCGGATCGAGTCCGTCGGCGACGTCGCGGGCACGGTCGAGCCCGACACGATCGCCCGCGACAAGACGGGCGTCCTCTGGCTCCACCAGGGCACCGGCAACGCGTCGAAGCCCTTCCGCGACCGGGTGAAGGTCGGCGGCGGCTGGCAGATCTACAACCAGCTCGCGGGCGGCAGCGACCTGACCGGCGACGGCCGCGCGGACCTCGTCGCCACCGACAAGGCCGGCGACCTGTACCTCTACAAGGGCACCGGCAACGCGGCCACGCCCTTCGCGCCCCGCAAGAAGATCGGCTACGGCTGGGGCATCTACAACCAGCTCACCGCCACGGGCAACCTCGCCGGCGGACCCGCCGGAGACCTGCTCGCCCGTGACAGGGACGGCGTCCTCTGGCTCTACCTCGGCAAGGGCGACGGCACCTTCGCGAGCCGCGTGAAGGTCGGCGCGGGCTGGAACGCGTACCAGGACATCGTCGGCATCGGAGACGCCGACAAGGACGGCCGCCCCGACCTGTACGCCTACGGACCGAACAAGACCGCGTACTTCTACACCGGCACGGGCGACTGGAGCAGGCCCCTCCAGGCCCGCCGGACGTCCACCCTGCTCGTGAACGCCGGCACCACCACGTACAACCAGGTGTCCTGACAGACATCCCTGGGTGAACCAGAGGTAGTGCAACCCTTCGGCCGACTCGCGTGTCTCACAGAACGGTACGCACGCATGTGCGTGCCGTTCGATGCTGAGGAGAAACACACGTGACTTCACCCACGGCACGGCGCCGGCTCTCCACCGCGATCACCGCAGTCCTCGCCCTCACGGCGGGTTCGGCGCTCGTGGCCGCCCCCTCCGCAGCCGCGGCCACGGCGGTCGCTCCGGCCGCCGTCAGAGCGGCCGGGGACACGGCGAACGCGGAGGCCGTGGCCGAGCTGCCGGTCGGGTCGGAGATCACGAGCGCGGGACCGGGCGGCTATCTCACGTCCACCGAGCGGTACGACTCCGAGGGCTATGTCTCGTACGACTACTACTGGCGCCGTCCGGACGGCACCTCCACGCTCGTGGTGGCCGCCTCGGAAAACCGGGCCGCACTGCCGAACGCCGCCGTGTCCGACATCGTGCCGATCCCTCAGAACTACGACAACCGCATCATCCGGCTCCGGGACATGTCCGCGCCCGGGAGCACCCCCGTCGCCTTCGACCTGAACGCGCTGAGCACGCCGACCGCCCGGTACACGTACGTCGCCACGATCGGCTCCACGCTCCTCGTCCAGGTGACGCCCACGAGCGGCCCGAAGGAGTTCCGCCTCCTCACCAAGCCCGGTGAGACCGGCACGAAGATCACCGGCCTGCCCGCCGACATCGACACCGTCGACAACGTGCGCGCCACCGGCGGCACCGCGCTCCTCCCCTACCGGAGCACCACCAGCGGCACGTACGGCGTCGTCACCGTCGACCTGGCGACGGCCACCGCCGGTACCGCCCACACGGCGGTCCCGTCCGGCTGGAACAACTCGGTCGCCGTCGTCGACGCGACGCACACGGCCTGGTGGCAGGACAACACCACCCTCGTGGTCGCCGACACCACCGGCGGCTCCCCGAAGCCGATCGCCCTCGACCGGGCCGACGCCCCGGCCGTCGGCCTCCTCGGCGACTGGGTCGCCTACGGCACGGCGACCGGCGTCGGCGGCGGCACGGCCGGCGACGCGATGCTGCCGCTCACCGCGCGCCCGATCGCCGGCGGCGATCCGGTGAAGCTCCTCGACCGTCTGTCGACCGTCGTCGCGGGCCCGAACGGCAGCCTGCTGGCACGCGGCGGGACCGTCGAACACGGCGAGGGCATCTACAAGATCGCCCCGGGCGCCGACGGCAGGCCGACCGCCACGCTCGTCTCCTCCACCGGCGAGGACACCGCGCTCACGTTCAAGAAGACCGACGTCGGCCCCGTCGTCGACCTCGACCCGATGAACAACCGGGTCCGGCTGTCCTGGGAGCTCTCGCACAAGGGCTACACGTACGACGTGAGCCTGATCCACAAGGCGACCGGCAAGCGGTACCGCTACAGCATGGAGTCGAGCTACGCCAAGGACTTCAACTTCCTCTGGCGCGGGAACTTCGCCTACTCGGAGGGCGACCCCGGCGAGAACGCCTACAACGGCGAGTACCGCTGGGAGCTCAACGCCAAGCCGACGAACGGCATCGGCGGCGACCTCCACGAGACCGGCGACTTCACCGTCACCCGCTCCCCCAAGGTCCACGACTACACGAACAACGGCTCGCCGGACCTCCTGGCCCGCGACTCCTCCGGCATCCTGCGGCGCCTCGACACCGTCTACGACGCGTGGAAGGCCAAGGTCGCCCCCGCCGAGGACCCGACCTACATCGGCTCCGGCTGGAACTACCCGCAGTTGGAGTCCGTGGGAGACGTCGCGGGCACCAACGCCCCCGACGTCGTCGGCGTGGACTCGGCCGGCGTGCTCTGGCTGCACCCGGGCACGGGCGACTGGCGGAACCCGCTCGGCACCCGCGTCAAGGTCGGCGGCGGCTGGCAGATCTACAACAAGCTCGCCGGCGGCTCCGACCTGACCGGCGACGGCCGCGCGGACCTCGTCGCCACCGACAAGGCCGGCGACCTGTACCTCTACCAGGGCACGGGCAACACCGCCGCCCCCTTCGCCCCGCGGAAGAAGATCGGCTTCGGCTGGGGCATCTACAACCAGCTCACCGCCACCGGAAACCTCGCCGGAGGTGCGGCCGGAGACCTGGTCGCCCGCGACTCCGCCGGCGTCCTGTGGCTCTACCTCGGCAAGGGCGACGGCACCTTCGCCTCCCGCGTGAAGATCGGCGCCGGCTGGAACCAGTACAGCCAGATCGTCGGCGTCGGCGACGCGAACATGGACGGCCGCAACGACCTGTACGTCTTCGGCCCCGACAACACCTCGTACGTCTACAACGGCACCGGTGGCTGGAGCGCACCCTTCGCCACCCGCGTCCCCACCGACGCCCTGATCAACACCAGCATCAAGTACACCAACATCCTCTGACGCACCCTCCGTACAACCATTCGGGCCCCCCACGGGTCAGGTACGGGCACGGCGGGTCATTCGCCGTGCCCGTACCTCCGAGGAGGGTCACACCTTGAGCACCGCCCGCACGTCCCGGCTGCGCCTCGCCGCAGCCGTCGCCGCCGCGCTCGCCGTCACCACCGCCGGGCTGACGGCCCCCGCCTTCGCGGCACCCTCGAACGCCCCCGCCGCCGTGGCCGCCGAGCAGCAGGACGTCCTCACCGTCCCGGCCGGCACGAGCGTCGTCACCAGTGGCCCCACCGGTTATCTGACGTTCCGCATGGAGGGCGAGACACGCGTCTACACCTGGACGCGACACGAGGACGGCGCCCAGACCAGGCTGCCCGGCCAGCGGTACGGGGGCAGCCCCGGTACGGACATCATCGTCCGGATCGAGGGGACCACCTACACGTACGTCGACATGTCCACGGGCACCGAGGTGGCGTCCTACGACACCAGCACGCTGGGCTCCGGGACCTTCAGCCCGCTCCGCTACGTGGGAACCACGTTCGTCGCGTGGACTTCCGTGAACAACGCCCGCGAGGTGCATCTGTTCAGCAAGGAGCAGGGGGTCACGGTCGACCGCAAGCTCACCGGCATACCGGCCGGTGCCACCTACACGCGGTTCGAGAACAGCGGCCCGGACACCCTCGTCGTCCAATACCGCACCCAGGCGGACGGGGTGTACAGCAGCCACATCGCGCTCGTGGACGTCGCCACCGCCCAGGTGGTCGAGACGTACGACTCGCAGATGACGAACTCCTTGACCGTCTCCGCCGTGTCGGCGACACACCTGGCCTGGCTCGAATGGCCCACCTCCAGCACGGTGACGCTCGCGGTGGCCCGCCGGGGCGCCACGGAGGTCACGCGCACCCCGCTGGGCTCGGCGACGCAGTCCGTGACCGTCAAGCTCGTCGGCGACTGGGTCACGTACGCCCAGCTCGGCGGCGCGACGGCCGAATCCCCCAACCCGCTCCACACCCTCACGGCCCGCTCCCTCACCGACCCGCAGCGCACGGTCAAGCTCCTCGACGACGTCTCGTACGCCACCACGGGCCCCGACGGCGGACTGCTCGCCTCCGGCGGCACGGTCGAGCAGGGCGAGGGCATCTACCGGATCGCCCCCGGGGCCGACGGCGTCCCGGCCGCCACGATGGTGGCGAGCACGGGTGTGCCCACTGCGCTCGACGTGAAGATGCTCCGGGTCCCCACGACCGTCGACTTCGGGGGCAGCGCGGACACGTCCGTCGACTGGACGCTCAGCAAGCCGGCGAAGGTGTCCGTCGTCTGGACCCACAACGCCACCGGCAAGAGCTACACCTCGGACATCTGGTCCCCCACGAACAGCTCGGCGTTCTTCTACGGGATGCTCGACGACAAGACCTCCGCCCCGCTCGGCGACTACACCTGGAAGCTGACGGCCGCGCCCGCCAACGGCATCGGGCCCTCGGTGGAGCGGACGGGCACGTTGAAGGCCTTCTCGTCCAAGCTCATCCCGCACGACTTCTCCGACAGCGGCGCCCCCGACCTGCTCGTCCGGGACAGCGCCGGCAGGATCATCAACTACGACGCCCGCCAGACCCTCTACGAGACCGGGCAGCACGGCGACCCCGCCAAGCGGTCCACCGTCGTCATGGGCACCGGCTGGCAGATCTACGACCGCGTCCTCGCCCCCGGCAACTTCGACGCCTCCCCGCAGGCCGACGTCATCGCCCGGGACCGCGACGGCCGCCTGTGGCTGTACTCGGGCACCGGCCAGGCCCTCGCCCCCCGCAAGCAGATCGGCACCGGCTGGGGCATCTACCGCCACATCACCGGCGGAAGCGACCTCACCAACGACGGGCGGATCGACCTCCTCACCACCGACAACGCCGGCGCCCTGTGGCTCTACGAGGGCACCGGCAACAGCAACACCCCCTACAAGGCCCGCAAGAAGGTCGGCACCAACTGGGGCATCTACAACCGCATCACCGGCACCGGAAACATCGCCGGCGGCAAGGGCGGAGACCTCGTCGCCCGCGACAGCGCCGGCGTCCTCTGGCTCTACCTCGGCAAGGGCGACGGCACCTTCGCCCCCCGCATCAAGATCGGCTCCGGCTGGAACCAGTACATCGACATCGTCGGAGTCGGCGACACCGACCGCGACGGCCGGCCCGACCTCGTCGTCCAGGGCGCCACGGGCGGCACGTACAACACCCTCGCCGTCTACCGCGGCACGGGCGAATGGCGCTGGCCCTTCAAGGCGCGGCTGAACGTCTACAACCCGGAGGACCTCGGCACGGGTGCCGTGACCCTGTTCTGACCGGTCACCGGTCCGTCGGCACGGTCGCCCAGACCGTCTTGCCGACGGACCGGTCCCTCACGCCCCACGCCGTGGCGAGGGCGGCGACGAGCAGCAGCCCGTAGCCGCCCTCGTCCGGTTCCCGGGCCGGTACGGGCCGCCGCTCGCCGCGCGCGTCGGACAGCTCGACCCGTACGTGGTCGTCGTCCCGCTCCATCCGCACCTCGAAGTCCCGCCCGGGCACCCACCCGTGCTGGACGGCGTTGTTGGCGAGCTCGGCGACGACCAGGGCGGTGGCATCGGCGGCGCTCCCGGTGACGCCCCAGTCGTGGAGCTGCTGCACGGCGAGTAACCGCGCCAGGCGTGCGCCCCGGCGCGTTGCCGAGAGCCGGAGCGTGAACTCACCGGTTGGGGTGCCGGTTTCGGATTTCATGCCCCCGAGCCTGGCCCCCCGGCCGTACGCTGACCAGCAGCGACGCCACGACGCTGGGTAACTGTACGGGTACGCCAAGAGGGCGGTACGGATGTCGGGGAACGAGGAGGAGCGGCCGGAACGGCCCTCCGAGGTGGACGGTACGGCGCACCTTTTCCGGGCGCTGGGCAAACAGATGAAGGCGCTGCGCAGGAACGCGGGCCTGAGCCAGGCGGAGCTGGCCGCGATCACGCATTGCAGCGAGGACCTGATCTCGTCGATCGAGAGGGGTGTACGGGTTCCACAGCCGGACTTTCTGATCCTGGTCGACCCGGTGGTGGGGGCCGGCGGGGTACTGGCGGCTGCGGCGGACGACGTGCGGGAGGCGCTGGCGCGGGCGCGGGTACGGCACCCGGACTGGTTCCGGAGCTTCGCGAAGGCGGAGGCGGAGGCGGTGGCCTTGCACTATTACGGAGTGCAGGCCGTGCCGGGCTTGTTGCAGACGCACGCGTACGCGCGGGCCGTCATGCGACACCGTCGACCTGTCTGGGACGAGGAGACGATCGACAAATGGGTGGCCGACCGCATGGCTCGGCAGACGCTCCTCGACAAGTGGCCGCCGACGACGGTCAGCTTCGTCCTTGAGGAGGCTGTCCTGCGTCGCCCCACCGGGGGCCTGCGGATCCACCGCCAACAGCTCCGGCACATCGCTGAAGTCGCGGGCCGCCGCACGGTCCATCTCCAGGTGATGCCGCTGGCGAAGGATGACCACCCGTCCCTCGACGGCGCCTTCACGCTCCTGACGCCCAAGGGGCGGCGGGAGGTCGCGTATACCGAGATCTACGGGCATCCTCGGCTGATCACCGACCCAGAAGAGGTGCGCGTGTACACCGAGCGCTATGGGATCCTGCGGTCACAGGCACTCTCGCCCCACGAGTCCCTGGAGTTGATCGAGAAGATGCTGGGAGAGCTATGAGCACCGCGGATCTGGCCTGGTTCAAAAGCAGCTACAGCAGTGGTGAAGGCGGCAACTGCATCGAAGTCGCCTACGACTGGCGGAAGTCCAGCTACAGCAGCGGCGAAGGCGGCGAGTGCGTCGAGGTCGCCGCCCACCCCGCCCTCGTCCACATCCGCGACTCCAAGAACCCCCACGGCCCCCAGCTCGCCGTCTCCCCCGCCTCCTGGGCCGCGTTCCTGGACGTAGCATCCGGGGCGTGACCTCCATAAAGTTCGTTCTCTTCGACGTCGACGGCACCCTCATGGACGCCGTCGAGAACCAGCGGCGCGTCTGGCACGAGTGGGCCGCGCGGTACGGGCTCGACGGCGCCGAGGTGTACGCCACGGCGCTGCGGACGCGGCCCGTGGAGACCTTCGCGGCCGTCGTGCCGGGCGAGGACCCGGACGAGTGCCTCGCCCTCCTGCACGCGCTGGAGGACGAGGACGTCCGTACGGGTTCGTACACGGCCTTCGAGGGGGCGGCGGAACTGCTCGCCGGCCTCCCCGCCGACCGGTGGGCGCTCGTGACGTCGAACTACGAGCACCGGGTGCGGGGGCGGTTCGAGCGGACCGGTCTCCGCTTCCCGGGGCTCATCATCGACGCGGCCTCCGTCGCCGAGGGGAAGCCGTCCCCCGTCCCGTACCTCACCGCCGCCGAGAAGCTGGGCGCGGACCCGGCGGAGTGCCTGGTGATCGAGGACGCACCGTCCGGGGTCCGGTCGGGGCTCGACGCCGGGATGACGGTCTGGACCGTCAACACCCCGGCGCCGCACCCGGACGCCCACCGCCACTTCCCGACCCTCGCGGAGGCGGCGCCGCACATCGCCGGCGCCCTCGCCCAGGGCGTGTAGGTCGGGACCTGACCTACACGCCCCCTAGCTTCACTCCATGAGCGCCAACGAACCGGTCAAGGCCGTCCCGGACGGCTACACCACCGTCACCCCCTGGATCATCGGAAACGACACCGCCGGGCTCATCGACTACGTCGAACGGGCCTTCGGCGCCGAGGACCTGGGACGGTTCGTCCTGGAGGACGGCACCATCGGCCACGCCGAGCTGAGGATCGGGAACGGACGGCTGATGGCCTTCGACAGCCCGCCCGGCTGGGCACCGACGCCCGCCTTCATCCGGCTGTACGTGGAGGACGCGGAGGCCGTCCACCGGCGTGCGGTCGAGGCCGGCGGGACCTCCGTCACGGAGGTCACTCACTTGTTCTTCGGTGACAAGGTCGGGCGCGTGCGCGACCCCTTCGGCAATCTGTGGTGGATCCAGACCCACATCGAGGACGTCGACGAGGAGGAGATGGGCCGGCGGATGACGGACCCCGTGTTCACCCGCGCCATGGAGTACGTGTCGGGGGCGCTATCGGCGTAGGGCCATGTGCGGTGCGGGTCGGGTTCTCGGGGTGGGCCTGCTTCGTGGGCCTCGGGTGGGACCGCCCTCTTTCCGAGAGTCGCTCCTTCCGGCGGCGCGTCAAGGGCAAGTCGGCTTCGCCGATGGGCTGCGCCCACCCTTGACCCGCCACCTCCAGGAGCGAAAGACCTCTCGGAGGGCGGTCCGGGGGCCGGGGTCCCCGGAGAGGCCCGGGCAGTGTCCGGGGCCGGTGCCCGACCGCCGGGCCGGTGGGGTGGGGCTGGGTTCGCGGCGGGGGCGGCTGGGACCGTTTCCCTCGGCTCTCGGTGCGCGGCCGTTGAATGGGGCGGCCCGGCCCGGCTCAGCGGCCAACGGCCGTCTCGCGGCCGGGATTCAAGCCCCGCTGGTCACCGCCGGTGGGGGCTGGGAGGGGGTTGGGCGGGTCTCGGGCGAGGAAACGCCCAACAACTCCCACCAAGGGAGCCGGGATGCCCTATATGCCACTTATACCCTTCTGGTTACCGCGAGTAGACAGAGGTTATCCACGCGCCAACCCCCTCCACCCCCGACTACGCTCCCCCTACCTCGGGTGCTGACAAGCTTGGGGGACAGACCGGCGGCCGCGTCCATCTAGCTCCTCCTCTGGAGCGGGGTCCGTCTCATGACGGGCGGCCGCCGGCGCCCTTTCCCACCACCGGGAATGACTAGCGGGGCTTGAATCCCGACCGCGAGACGGCCGTCAGCCGCTGAGCACCGCCCGGCCGCCCCATTCAACGGCCGCGCACCCACGGACGAGGCAAGCGGTCCCACCCGCCCCCGCCGCGAACCCAGCCCCACCCCACCGGCCTTCCACCCGCCCTCCGGCCCCGGACACTGCCCGGGCCTCCGCGCGGCCCCGCCCCCGGCCGCCCTCCGAGTGTGAAAAGGCGGCCTCCGCCGCCGGGTCAAGGGTGGAGCGCAGCGGAATCGGCGAAGCCGACGCGACGAAGGAGCGCCCTTGACGCGGTGGTGGAGGCCGCCACACTCGGAAAGAGGGCGGCCGCACCAGAAGCCCACGAAGCCGGATCACCCGAGGGCCCCAAGACCCGCACCCTCGATGCCGGATCACCCCGAGGGCCCCAAGACCCGCACCCCAAGCACCCGCCCTCAGCCGACCCGCCACGGGCGGAGCTTCTCCGGGTTCCGCACCGCCCAGATGCGCCTGATCCGGTCGTCCGCGATCTCGAACGCGAACACGGTCACGAGGTCGCCGTCCTGCCACGCCACCAGGCCGGGCACCCCGTTGACCGTGCGCTCCTGGAACGTCGTACGGCCGTCCCACAGACGGGCGATCTCGGCGTAGGCGCGGGCGATCCTCTCGCCGCCGACGATCGGGCGCGGGTGGGTGACGGCAAGACCGCCGCCGTCGGCGGTCGCGACGGCTGCGGGGTCGAGCAGGCCGACGAGGGCCTCGATGTCCTTGGCCTCCCACGCCGTCCTGAACCGCCGTACGACGCCCGCCTGTCCGGCGCTCGGGCCCGCCGGGCTCTGTGCCGTACGGACGCGGCGGCGGGCGGAGGAGGCCAGCTGGCGGCAGGCCGCCGGGGTGCGGCCGACGATCTCGGCGACCTCGCCGAAGGGGTAGCGGAAGACGTCGTGGAGGACGAACGCGACGCGCTCGGCCGGGGTCATCGCGTCCAGGATGACGAGGAAGGCCATCGTCACGGACTCGTCGAGGGTGACCCGGTCGGCGGGGTCGGCCCCACCGGCGCCTTCCGTCGGTTCGGGCAGCGGTTCGGGGATCCAGTCGCCCACGTACGTCTCGCGCCTGGCCCGCGCCGAGCCGAGCAGGTTCAGGCAGATCCGGCCGGCGACGGTCATCAGCCAGGCGCCGGGCTGCTCGATGGCCTGCTGCTCCCGGGCGGACAGGGCGTACCAGCGGGCGTACGTCTCCTGTACGACGTCCTCGGCGTCCGCGAGGGAGCCGAGGAGCCGATAGCCGAGGTTGATCAGCCGACGCCGCTCGCTCATGATCTCGGCTCCCGTGGTCATGGTCCGGCGTCTCCCTCGCTCGTGTGTGTGCCTCTCCCCGGTACGACAACACAGCGCACCGGATTGTGAGGCCGCCGTACCGCCTCACATTCCGGCGGGCTGCGTTGTCTTCCCTGTGTCGCCCCGGTGGGGGCGACCACCGGACCGGGAGGGAACCCCGATGAACGACTTCCAGGCCGTCGCGGACCGCGTCGAGATCGAGGCGCTGCGCGGCGAGTTCACCGACGCGGCGATGATGCGTGACCGGCGCCGACTGGCCGCGCTGTTCACGCCGGACGGTGCCCTGCGCATGCCGAACATCCCCGTCGAGCAGATCGGCCGCGAGGAGATCCTCGCCGGGGGCGAGCGGCTGCAGGCCCAGTGGGACTTCTTCGTGCAGAACACCCACCCCGGCACGATCGTCCTCGACGGCGACACGGCGACCGGCCGCGCGTACATCCAGGAGATCGCGCGTGCCCTCGACGGGCGCCAGGGGCTGAACTACGCGGTCTACCACGACCGGTACCGGCGTACGGAGGAAGGCTGGCGGTTCGAGGAGCGGGTGTACGAGGTGCGGTACCTGGACACCTCGCCGCTGACGGGCGCGGCACCGGGGGCCTCCGCTGCGGCCGCGTCCTCCGCCGGCCCCGCGTCCGGCGAGCGGCTGGAGCAGGTGGCCGCCGCTCTGCGCGCCCACGGCTTCGCCGTCGAGATCCTCGACGGCGTCGCGGAGGCGCGTACCCGCGTCAAGGAGCTGATCCCCGAAGGTTCCAGCGTGCTCACCGGCGCCAGTGAGACCCTCCGGCTCTCCGGCATCGACGAGGACCTCAACGCCAGCGGCCGGTACGACGCCGTCCGGCCGCGCATCCAGTCGATGGACCGTGCGTCCGGCGCCGACGAGATCCGCAGGCTGGCCGCCTGCCCCGACTTCGTCGTCAACAGCGTCGCCGCCGTCACCGAGACCGGCTCGCTCGTTCTCGCCTCGGGCAGCGGCAGCCAGCTCCCCGCCAACGCGGGCGGCGCCGCGCACGCGGTGTGGATCGTGGGCGCGCAGAAGGTGGTGCCGGACCTGGGCGCGGCCCTGCGCCGGGTCGAGGAGTACGTACTCCCGCTGGAGAACTCCCGTTGCCAGGCGGTGTACGGGTGCGACAGCGCGGTCAACCGCCTGCTCGTCCTCAACGCCGAACCGCACCCGGGGCGCGGCACGGTCCTGCTCCTCCGGGAGGCCGTCGGGTACTAGTACGGCGCTGGAATAGGCCCGTACGGCGGCCGGTTGCAGCGGGACATGCGACGTGATCCGGAACCGTCCGACGGCGGCATACATCCCCTGCTGGCCGGACGGTTCAGCCCCTACCGGTTCGAGCCGTCGGCCGTCGTCGACGACGCGTCCCTGCGGCTGCTGCTCGAAGCGGCGCGGTGGGCGCCGTCCGCCGGGAACTCCCAGCCGTGGGGCTTCTTCGCGAGCCGGCCGGGCGAGCCGGACCACGAGCGGGTGGTCCGGCACCTCGCGCCCAGCTCGGCCCGGTGGGCGGTGGACGCGGGACTGCTCGTGGTCACCTCGACGCGCCGGTACGTCGACGACACGGAGCTGCTCTACTCCGAGTTCGCGGACTACGACCTCGGCCAGGCCATCGCCCACTTGGCCCTCCAGGCGGAGGCGCTGGGACTCGCCTCGCACCAGTTCCGGGCCTTCGACATGGAGGGCCTCACGAAGGAGCTGAGCCCGAACCCGGGATGGTCGATCGTCTCCATGATCGCCGTGGGGAAGGCCGCCGGCCCGGCCCCGGAGGGCCGGGACCGGCGCAGTGTGGCGGATCTCCTGGCTGCTCCCTGGGCCCTGTGACGGGCCCTGTCGGCCCGGACCGGCCGGCCGGGAGCCCCGCCGTGGGTGGCCGCGGGGTGGTCCGCGCGCTCAGGAGTGGGCGGCGCAGAAGCGGCGCACGGCCCGGTTGAACTCCTCGGGTCGTTCCAGGTTGCTGACGTGCCCCGCGCCGGGGATCACGACCAGCTCGGCGTGCGGGATCGCTTCCCGGAACCGGCGTGCGACGGCCAGGGGCGAGCGCACGTCCCGCTCTCCCCAGAGCAGGAGGGTGGGCAGGAGATCCCGCTGGTCCGTCTCGGCGACGAGGGTCAGCTGTGTCCGCATGGTCTCCGGGCGTACGTCGGCGCCCATCGCGTCCAGCAGGGGGACGTACGCGGCGGGCGGCTCGCCGGCGAACAGTCCCGGCAGGGTCGGATCGAACGCACTGCGCGGCGCGGCCAGCATCCGGCGCGCACCCTCGACCCGGGCCCGTACCTCCTCCGCCGGCAGGGAGCCCTTCCAGCCCGCGTAGGTGTCGACGAGGATCAGCGTCCTGACGAGGCCGGCGTGGTGGCGGTAGAAGTCCAGGGCGACGGTGCCGCCCCAGGAGAGGCCGGCGATGTGGGCCGGACCGAGGCCCAGCGACTCCACGACCGCGGCGAGACAGTGGGCGTAGTCCGCGAGGCCGAAGGACTCGGGCAGGTCGGAGGAGCGGCCCGCTCCCGGCTCGTCCCAGGCCACGGCCGTGAACGCGTCCGCCAGCGCGTCGAGCTGTGGCCGCCAGACACGGCCGTCCTGCGCCGCACCGTGGAGGAACACCACGGGCGGCCCTTCGCCCACGCGCTCGTAGGCGACTTCCAGCCCGTCTACCTGCACCGTCGCCATGACTTCAGGGTAGGCGCGCCCGCGGGCGCTGTCGCGGCGGTGGTCATCGGAGGCGGGGCCGCCGTGCGGGTCGTCGGCCGCCGGAAGGGACGGTCGCCTCCCTCCCCCGGCACCCTCAACCACAGTTACACAACAAGAACTTGAGCTCCATTCAGGTTGTAAACCCGCTCGGCTACTGTGTGGCCCATGCAGGGGGAAGCGGAAGACCAATCCACTTTGGACGGTTTGAGCGGCAGTGGGGCGATGCCGCTTGAAACGGGCGACCCGCGGCAGATCGGGGCGTTCAGGCTGCTCGGTGTGCTCGGGTCCGGCGGGATGGGGCGGGTGTATCTCGGCGCCGTGCCCGGGAAGTTCGCGGCGGTGAAGCGGGTCCTTCCCGTGCTCGCCGAGGACGCCGACTTCCTCAGCCACTTCGGGCACGAGCTCGACAACCTGGCCCGGCTGCCCGCCGGCGCCAACACCAAGCTCCTCGCGAGCGACCGCACGGCGAAGCCGCCGTGGTTCGCGACCGAGTTCATCCCCGGGATCACCCTCAACGAGGCCATCCGGCTCAACGGCGGCCCGCTGGCCGGCGGGGCCCTGTGGCGGCTGCTGCGGGAGGCGGCGGCCGGGCTGCGGGTGGTGCACGGCGCCGACATGGTGCACCGCGACCTCAAGCCGTCGAACGTGATGCTGACCGGCGAGGGCCTCTCGCTCATCGACTTCGGCGTGGCCCGCGCGGCCGACCAGAGCCGGCTGACGAAGACCGGCATGGTCATCGGCACCCCCGCCTACATGGCGCCCGAGCAGGCCGTCGCCGACCGGCGGCTGACCGGTGCCGCCGATGTGTTCGCCCTGGGCAGTCTGCTGCTGTACGCGGCGAACGGACGGCCTCCGTTCGGGGACGGCTCCGGGCCCGACCTGCTCTACCGGGTCGTCCACGGCGAGCCCGACTTCGGGCGCCTCACCGAGGGCGACCCCGAGCTGGCGGAGCTCGTACGGACGTGTCTCGCCAAGGATCCGGCGGACCGGCCGACGGCCGAGGAGCTGGTGACGCTCACCGAGGAGGGCGCGGCGGGCGCCGCCTGGCCTGCGGCCGTCGCCGAGCGGATCGCCGAGCGGGCGGTCTTCGCGTCCGGGGCGCCCACCGCCGAGCAGCTGGAGGAGCTGGAGCGGACCGACCCGACGCGGGACGTGGCGACGGCCTCGCTGACCCCGCAGGTCCCCCGGGGCGCGAAGGAGCCCGCGACCGCCTCGCCCGACCCGCTGGCCGAGACCGGTCAGGCCGCCCAGGGCACGCCTCGGTGGCGGCGCAACAAGTTCGTCGTGTTCGCGGTGCCCGTCGTCGTGGCGACCGGCACCACGCTGACCGTCGCCCTCAGCCCGTACGTCGGCCGGCTGGGCGCGACCCCGGAGGCGTCGCCGTCCACGGTGGCCTCGCAGCCCGCTTCCGTACCGCCGGGGACGGGGACGGGGACGCCGTCGGCGCACCCCTCGGCCAAGCCGTCCGCCAAGCCCTCGGGGAAGCCGTCCCCCGGTGCCCCGCCGCCGGCCACCACGGGTGGCGGCGGGTCCGTCGGAGGCGGTGCCTCCGTCACGGGCGGCGGGTCCGTCACCGGCGGCGGGTCCAGCACCACCACCTCCGGAGGCTCGACCTCCGGCGGCTCCGGTTCCGGGTCCTCCGGCTCCGGGTCCGGCTCCGGGTCCGGTTCCGGTTCCGGTTCCGGGTCCTCCGGCGGGTCGACGACCCAGCCGGCTCCGAAGCCGACGACGAACGCGCCCGCGCCCCCGCCTCCCACCAGCTCGACGCCGTCGGGGACGTACTCCCTGGAGAGCGTCTCCAACGGCCAGTGCGTGGCGGAGAGCAACCCGGGGTACGGCATCTTCGTCAACACCGCCGAGTGCGGTTCCGCGCCCAGCAGCGGCACGATCTCGTACGCGTGGACGTACACGCCCGGCGCGAACGGCACGTTCCGGCTGGTCAACAAGAAGACCGGCCACTGCCTGCAGCCGAACGGGAACCCCGGCTACACCGCCACCGCCTGCAATGGATCCAGCCTCCAGTCGTGGAAGATCGGATCCAAGATGTCCTCCGGCTTCACCCTCAAGAACATGAACTCCGGCCAGTGCATGATCGCCGGTCCGCCGTTCCTGATGACGTACGACTGCGACCCCGGCAGCACCAATCAGCTCTGGCGCAACGTGTCGGCCATCAGCTAGGTGCCGAAGACGGGGACGGTGACGTCCCCGTCCCGGCGGAAGGCGACCCGCAGCTCCATCCCGATCCGCAGGTCGCCCTCCGCCACGCCCACGACCTCCGTCATCATGCGCGGCCCCTCGGCGAGGTCGACGACGGCCGCGACGTACGGGACGCGGTCGCCGAAGGGCGGGAGGTCGTTCCGGTGGACCACCGACCAGGTGTAGAGGGTGGCGCGGCCGCTCGCCGGCGCCCAGCGGACGTCCTCGCTCCAGCAGTACGGGCAGAACTCGCGCGGGTAGTGGTGGGCGCGGTCGCAGGCGGCGCAGTGGCGCAGCAGCAGCCGGCCGTCGGCGGCGGCGTCCCAGTAGGGGCGGGTGAAGGCGTCGATGTCGGGCGTCGCGGTCATCAGAAGAGTCCGATCGCGGAGTCGAGGGACCAGGTCTGCCAGGAGACGGCGAGGAGCGCGACGAGGGAGATGAGCGCCATCATCGCGTTCTGCCCCTGTTCGGCCCAGTCGTGGATCATCAGGACCAGGTAGAGCAGGTTGAGGAGGAGGCCGCCGACGAGGGCTATCGGGGTGAGGAAGCCGGCGATCAGGCCGAGGCCGAGGGCGAGTTCGGCGTAGACGACGACGTACGCCATGAGCTTGGGGCGGGGGGCGACGACGGTGTCGAAGCCGCTCCTCACGGCAGGCCACTTGTGCTTGCCGGCCACGTCCGCCGCCCAGGCGATGCCGGTGCCGCGCTCGAACCAGCCCCTCTTGTCCTTGTGGCGCCAGCTCTCCAGCCACCACAGGCCGAGGCCGATGCGGAGGACGGCGAGCCATTCGGCGCCGGTGAGCCAGACGGTCTGCATGCGGACCCTCCCCGTGGACTGAATCTGACGGTACGTCAGTTCAGCGCAGGGCGACAGGAGAACGCAAGGGGCGGGAGCCCCGGACGAGCCGCGCCGGTTTCTCGCATGACGAGATGGCCGGAATCAGAAAACGTCGGCGCATCCACGGTCCCCCTCGGCCCCCTCCCCCTCCCGAGCGGAGTCGCCGGGGGCAGGCACAACAGCCGTCGGGGCTATCCGGCATCGGTGCAGATGTCGTCATCCATGCCAGGTCAGACGGCCTTCGACCATTTCAAGATCTCTCCGCCGAGACCTCCATCACTCCTTCACAAGCCTCAAAGGAAGAACACCTAACCTAGGCTCTCGACAAGTAAGCATTCGGCCAACACCATGCACGGGGGAGCTTTGTTGACCACTCGCTCCGAACTCGCGGTCCTGTCCTTGCGCGCGTACTCCGCGGCGCTCGAACACGGGGAATTCCACACCACGGAAATAGCCCGGGACGTCGGCTGTGACGAAGCCACGGCCCACCGGATAAGGGTCTACCTCAGCAAGCTGAGACTGCTCGCCGAAGGAAACCCAGACGAGGGCTGGCGTCCCGTCGACCCGGAAGTCGCCGAAGTGGAACTACGGCTGCCGCTGGAGCAGCGGATCCAGAGCGGCCAGCAGGAACTCGCCAGACTCCACCACGTACTCGACCAGTTCACCGGGCCCTACCGGGAACACACCCGCGCCCAGCGCACCCAGGAGACCATACGGGTACTGACCGACCCCGCCGACGTCCAGCAGGAAGTCGCGCTCATGATGCGCCGCTGCGTCAAGGAGATGGTGACCATGCAGCCCGGCGGCGGGCGCAGCGCGGAGACCATCCGGGCGGTCCTGCCCCCCACGCTGGACCTGCTCAACCGCGGGGTGCAGATGCGCACGCTCTACCAGCACACCGCCCGCGCCAGCCTCACCACCCGCAACTACGTGCGCCAGGTCGCCGAAGAGGGCGCGCAGATCCGCACCACCGGTGAGCCCTTCGAGCGCCTGATCATCTTCGACGCCGAAACCGTGTTCGTACCGGCGGCCCGGTCCGGCCGGCAGGTCCCCGGTGCGGCGATCGTCACCGATCCGACGGTCGTGAACTTCATGTACCGCACCTTCGAGAGCATCTGGCAGTCGGCTCAGGACTTCGAGGCGAGCCGCCACGACTACCAGCAGGCGGCGGAGGAGCTGCGCGGCCGGATCCTGCTGCTGATGGCCGCCGGGCTGAAGGACGACGTCATCGCCCGCCGGCTCGGCATGGCCACCCGCACCTGCCGTCGGTACATCACGGGGATCACGGAGGAGATCGGCGCGGTCAGCCGCTTCCAGGCGGGCGTGAAGGCCGCCCGCCTGGGACTTCTGCAGGACGAGGAGGAAGTGGGGCCCCTCACTCCGGGAAGCTGAACACCCCGCTCGTCCGGCAGGCCGGGTTCGCGCCCATGCCGACGACGCCGACCTGCTCGCGGGGCAGCGCCCTGATGTGCGAGCCGGCGTATCCGTGCGGAGTGATGAAGGCGTCCCAGGTCGCCGCCCAGTCCGTGAGGGTGCCGGTCGCCGGGTCGTACATCGGCTCCGCGCGCGGCAGGACGCGCCGCTGCACGACGTAACTCGCGTCGAGGCACTCGCGCAGCCGCTCCTTCCAGTCCTGCTCGGAGAGCTCCCAGCCCGGCACGATGCCCGCCCCGCCGAAGTCGCCGCGCGGCTTGAGGATCAGCTCGTCCTTGCGGGTGCGGCAGTAGTCGAGCAGGTCCACGCTCGTCCCCTCGGCCTCCACGAGGCCGGGGGTGAGCGTGCGGGTCCACGGCAGTACGCGGTCGATCAGCGCCGCCTCGTCCGCGTCGAACGCCTCGCGCCAGCGCGGGTCGGAGAGCATCGCCATGGTGCCCTTGTTGCCGTAGAGGAAGCTCTCCAGCGGCGTGTAGAGGATCGTTCCGCCGGCCTCGTGCGCCCGGAACACCGCCTCGGCGGCCTCCTCCCCTCCGGTGCCCTGGCAGAGCTGGTCGACGGAGAAGTAGCGCAGCACGACGTCGATCGGAGCGCCGTCCAGGTACAGCTTCCCGCCGCGCTCGCGGGTCTGGCCGACCTCACCGACGCGCAGGTCGATGCCCAGGCCCTTCATCATCTCCGCGAAGGAGTCGACGAGGTGGCGGTACGGGGCGAGTCCGCCGTCCGCCTCCAGGAAGGCGACGACCGGCTCCTCGCCGCGGGCGACCGGCTCCGCGACCTCGCGCAGCAGCCCGGCGAGCACCCGGCCGGTGTGCACGTAGTCCAGCCGGTGCTCCTCCGCGAAGGACCGGAAGGCAGGAACCTCCAGGAGCGCCCTGCTGATCTCGGCGCGGTCGGTGCCGCCGAGCTGGGTGCCCAGGTTGAACTCCAGGACCTTGAACGACTCGCCGTCGTGATAGAGGTCGGCGCGCCCGTGCATCGGCGGGGTGTGCCCGCCGAGGCGGGTCATCAGCGCGGTCTTGCGCTCGTCGATGCCCAGGGCCGCGCAGTACCGGCGCAGGTCGCCGTCGAAGAGCCGGCCCGGCAGGGAGACCAGCAGGTCGAACAGCCGGGCGAGTTCGTCGGCGAAGCCCCGTATCTCCCGCTCCGGGATGAAGCAGGGGCGCGGGAGCAGGCGGTGGGCGCAGGAGGCGGCGAACGCGGGCGGGAACGCCGTCTGCTCCATGGCGTGCGCCAGTTCCCCGGAGGAGGCGACTGCCGCCAGGTACGCCTCGGTGACGCGGTCGGTCACGGCTGCTTCTCCTCGGTGGTGGTGGCGAAGATCGGCCCCCGGTGCACCTTGTGCTGCGCCGCCTGGGCGAGCGGGCGCACGACGAGCCGGTCGATGTTGACGTGCGCGGGCAGCGTCACCGCCCACCGCACGCATTCGGCGACGTCCTCGGCGCGCAGGGGACCGTCGACGCCGGCGTAGACCGCGTCGGCCTTGGCGCGGTCGCCGTGGAAGCGGTTGAGGGCGAACTCCTCGGTGTGCACCATGCCGGGCGCGATCTCGACGACGCGCACCGGCTGCCCCGCCAGCTCCAGCCGGAGGGTCTCGGAAAGGGCGTGCGCCGCGTGCTTGGCGGCGCTGTAGCTGCCGCCGCTCTCGTAGTTGACGGACGCCGCCGTGGAGGTGAGGTTCACGATCGTGCCGCCCCCGTCGGCCCCCAGCAGGGGCAGCAGGGCCTGCGTCATGTGCAGTGTGCCGAGGACGTTGACCTCGTACGTCGTGAGCCAGGACGCCGGGTCTCCCGTCGCCACGGGTGAGGCGTCGAAGGCGCCGCCGGCGATGTTCACCAGCACGTCGCAGCGGTCGAGGGTGGCGGCGAAGTCGGCGACGGCCGAGGCGTCGGTGACGTCGAGCTGGTGGGCCCGGCCGCCCGTGCGGGCGGCGAGGTCCGCAAGACGGTCGGCACGGCGGGCGACCACGACCACGTCGTAGCCCGCCTTGACCAGCGCCTCTGCGGTGGCGGCGCCGATGCCGCCGCTCGCTCCGGTGATGACCGCGGTAGGGGACATCGGTTCAGTTCTCCAGGTCGTCGGGCCAGGTGCGCATCGTGCGCAGCGGGGAAAGGAAGATCGGGATCCAGACCAGGGCCATGCCGATGGCACCGGCCCACAGCGCGGCGCGCGGTCCGGCGGCGGCACCGAGGGAGCCGGCCAGCGCCGCTCCGACGGCCAGGGCGCCGGTCAGCAGGAAACGCATCGTGGCGTTCATCCGGCCGAGCAGCTCCCCGGGGGTGCAGCGCTGGCGGAAGCTGACCTGGATGACGTTGTTCACGCCGACCCGGAAGGTCGTCAGCAGCCAGGACAGCCCGGCCAGCCACAGCCCCGTACCGCGGTCGACGAGCGGCACGAGGAGGGCGAAGGGGGCCACCGCGAGCCCGAGGATCCACAGGGTGCGGCCCTGGCCGAGCCACTCGCCGATGCGGCGGGAGGACCGCGCGCCCAGGAAGACTCCGATGCCGCCGACGGCGAGGTAGAGGCCGACGGCGCCCTCGGAGAGCCCGAGTTCGTTGACGAAGACCACCGGCAGCATGGTGACGCTGACCTGGATGGAGAGGTTGTTCATCGCGCCGGCCGCGGCGACGGCGCGCAGCACCGGCTGCTTGAGGACGAACCGCAGTCCCTCGTTGACCTCCTTGACGAGGTTGCGCTGCGCGGTGCGCTCGGGGCGTACGTCCGGCTGGCGGATCGTGGCGATCCACGCCGCCGACCACAGGTCGGTGAGCGCGTTCACCGCGATCGCGGCGGGCGCGGCCACCAGCTGGACGAGGAAGCCGCCGACGCTGCGCCCCGCGAGCTGGTTGAGTGCGTCCACGCTGACCAGGGCGGAGTTGGCGGCGGGCAGCTGGTCGCGGTCGACGAGCTGCGGCAGGTAGCTCTGCTGGCCGACCTCGGCGAAGACGGTCGCCACTCCGGAGAGCAGGACGACGGCGTACAGCTGGTTCATGGTGAGGGAGTCCATGAGCCAGGCCACCGGGACGGAGCCGAGCAGCAGACCCCGTGACAGATCGGCGGCGATCATGACGCGACGGCGGCGCATCCGGTCCACCCAGGCTCCGGCGGGCAGGCCGATCAGCAGGAACGACAGGGTGCTGAGGGTGGCGAGCAGTCCGACCTGGCCGGCGCCGGCGTGCAGGGTGGTGACGGCCAGGAGCGGGATCGCCACGTAGCCGATCTGGGTGCCGAGCTTCCCCGCGGCGGCGGCGGTGAACAGCCGGCGGAAGCCGGGGTGGCGCATCACCGACGGTGGTGCGGGGGGCGCCGCCTGCGTGGCGGGCTGGAGGGTGGTCATCTCCGGGTTCTCCTCTGCTGGGGCGCGTCGGCCTATTCGACGTGGAAGGAGATCTGGCTGACGACGCGCTCGCAGATGGCGGTGGCCTCGTCGGCGTCCTTGCCCGTGGCGATCACGTAGCCGGAGCTGCAGTCCTTCACCGACCGCAGCTCGGGCAGGGTGTCGCCGGGGTGACGGGTGATGACGACGACGACCTCGGCCTCCCGGGTCCGGGAGAGCAGCGGCACGATGTTGCCCTTGGCCTCGCCCGGGGGGACGGTGAGGACGAGGGCGTCCACGGTGTCGAGGCCGGTGATCTCCTTGAGGGTGCCGGGCTGGGGGGTGAAGAAGCGGATCGCGGCCCCGTGGTCGTTGACGGGCGAGGTCTGCGGAAGCTCCTCGAAGCCCAGCTGCACGGCGAGGAACATCCGGTACAGGTCGACGCCGCAGGCGCGGCGGACGAGTTCGGGGGCCCCGCTGCCGGCGAAGCGGTCGTGGGACTCCAGCACCTTCGGGCCGTTGGGGGTGAGGACGAACTCGCTGTGCGCGGGGCCGTCGGTGAGACCGACGACGTCGAGGAGCCGGCCGACGAGCTCGGTCAGCTCGGCCCGGTGGGGGGCGGCGACCCGGCTGGGCGTGCTGACCTCCCACTCCACGAAGCGGTCGTTCATCTGGTACTCGGACATGCCGAAGACGACGTGCCTGCCCCGGTGGGAGAAGGTGTCGACGCTCACGACCGGTCCTTCGAGGTACTCCTCGGCGATGGCACGCGTGTAACCGGCCTCCCTCAGGTGCTTGAAGGCGGTCGCCGCGTCCTCGCGGGACTCCACGACGTGGACGTGCAGGCTGGCGACGCCGTCCGCGGGCTTGACGACGATCCGGCCGCCGACGGACTCGGCGAAGTCCGCCGTCTCCTGCTCGCTGGCGACCATGGCGTGGCGGATCGGGGACAGGTCGTGCTCGTCGAGCAGCCGCCGGGTCTCGGCCTTGTCCTTGAGGGCGCGCGCGGTACGGGCGGTGGTGCCGGGCACGCCGAGCGCGTCGGCGACCTCGCCGGCCGCGATGGCCGCGTACTCGGTGGCCGACAGGACGGCGTCGAAGGGCTCCTCGGCGTGCAGGGGGCCGAGCACCTTCAGGATGGCGGCGCTGTCGCCGATCGGGGCGTGGAGGATCTGCGAGCAGTAGTCGGCGAAGTCCGGCTCGTACCGTCCCTCCTCGTGGACGAGCACGACGTCCACCCCCAGCTCGTGGGCGGTGGTGATCGGCCGGGCGTTACCGCCTATCAGGGCGATTCTGGGCATGGCTGTCCTGCCTTTCGGGGTTTCGGGGTCGGTGAAGCGGGGGGAGCCGCTGAAACGGTGGCACGGCGGGCGGGGGCGCGCCGTCGACCGGGCGGTGACCGCTAGCGGACTGGCGACTTGCGGACACCGGGGTGCGGGTGGCTCAGCTCGCGTAGCAGCGGCGCAGCCATCGCGCGTTGTCGTCGCACCGGGCGGTGAACGCCTTGCGCCGGTGCAGGACGCGGTAGTTGTCGAAGGCCAGGAACTGTCCCGCCCGCAGCACCGGCTCCCAGGCGGGGCCGTCGGTGAGGGCGTCGGCCCAGGAGGCGAGGGCGGTCGTCGCCTCGCTGCGGCGGGAGCTGGTGGTGCCGAGGTCGAAGCGGACGCGCAGGCCCGTCTCCGAGTGTTCCAGGACGGGAGCGTCGCGCAGCGCGAGACGGTCGCCTTCGTCGGAGGCGTCGTTGGAGTCGGGGGCGCTGATCTCGTACGAGGCGGAGGCCAGCAGTCGCCCGAGCTCCTGGTCCAGCCTGCGGGTCGCCGACTCGACGGACATCAGCTCGGTGGGGACCTCCTCCAGGTTGCGCAGGGTGCAGAAGGTCAGATAGCGCGGCACGTACGGCCTGGGGTCGTACCCCTCCTCCCCGAAGGGCAGATGGGGGTTGTCCGTGTGCCAGAAGAACTCCGCGTCGGAGCCCCAGGAGCTGGTCTGCCCGGCGGCGGCGGGGTTGGGCACGACGTTGCGGATGAGCCGGCCCTCGTTCTCGTACGGGACGGCGAACGGGGTCAGGCCGAGCAGCTGGATCATGCCGAACTGGATGGCGTTCACCACCGCCAGCGGCGCCTCGTCGCAGAAGCCGTTCACCGGGGTCGGCGGGGCCTTCGGCACCACCAGGTTGTCGACCAGCAGGGCGTGGCAGCCGGATCCGGTGAAGGAGGTGACGGCGTCCAGGACGTCCGCGGGCAGTCTGCCGCGCAGGACGTGCGCGCCGATCCTGGCGAGGATCGCCGTCTCCCGGTCCGGGTCGAACTCGGCGTCCGCGAGGCGGTCGCCGATCTCCTTCGCCAGCACGTCCCGCGTGTGGTCGTCCACGGAGTGCTCGGACAGCTGCAGGGGTATGGTCACGTACTCCTCCATGATTGCGGGGACGGAGACACTTCAGGGACGCGTCCGCAGCCGCACGGTGCGGACCAGTTCCTCGAAGGTGCCGTCCAGGTCTTCGGCCCCGTCGACCTTGAAGATCAGGTGTCCGTGGCTCTGGAAGGTGCGCGGCGGGACGTCGAGGTACTCGCCGGGCTCGCGGTAGATCTGGATCTCGTCCACCCGGGGGTCCTCGACGGCCCGGTCCCGGCCTTCGACCTCCGTGAGGAAGCCGGGCTCGGCGGGGAAGATGTTCCAGAAGCCCACGTGTGTCGTGCGCTCGGCCGGCTCGATCCGCGGCGTCCGGCCGCAGGCCAGGTCGAGGACCGCGCCGACCATGTCGACGCCCGTGCTGAGCTGCACGGAGCGGCAGATCGGACCTCCGCCGAGCCGGGCGGCGGCTTCGAGGAGCACGGGCTCCTCACCGCGCAGCCGGAACTCCACGTGGCTGCCGCCGGTGCTGATGCCCAGCGCCTCGTGCACCCGGGCGGTGGCCTCCTCCAGCCGCCGCACCACATGGGCGGGCAGCCGGGTGGGGGTGCAGGCGTAGACCTCCTCGAAGGTGGGTCCGGTGGGCAGCGGCTTGTCGTGGACCGCGACCACCCGGGTCTCGCCGTCGACGATCAGCGACTCGACGCTGACCTCGGCGCCGGGCACGAACTCCTCCAGGAGCAGCGCCCCTTCGTAGAGCCGGAGCGCCTCGGCGTACAGCGGATCCCAGTCGAAGCCCTCCCAGGCCCCGGTCCGCAGCTCCTCGAAGTGCTCCTCGAGGTCCTGCTCGTCGTCGATCCTGCGGACGTACATGCTTCCGTAGCCGATGAAGGGCTTGAGGATCAGCGGGTAGCCGATCCGGGCGGCCTTCTCCTTCGCCTCGTCCACGGTCCGCGCCAGGTCGAAGGCCGGCTGGGCGACACCGCCCTCGGCCGCCGCCTGCCGCATGGCGAACTTGTCGCGGGCCAGATAGGCGGTGCGCTCGCTCACCGCGGGCAGGCCCAGCACGGCCGCCACCCGGGCCGCCATGGGCACCCCGCTGTCGGTGAAGGTCACCACGGCGCGGACCGGCTCGTCCTCGTCGTCCACCAGCTGCTTGACGGCGGCCTCGGTCTCCGTCAGGTCGGAGGTGTCCGCGACGACCACCCGGTCGACGTACTCGGCCTCCCAGGTGGGGTCCTTCATCATCAGCAGCAACCGCTCGCCGTGCTGCGTGGCGTAGCTCCTCGCCCGCTCCAGGTGGCGGCGGCGGCTGAGGTTCTTCCTCTGCAGGATCAGGATGCTCACGCCGTCTCCCCCTCGGTGGCCGCGAGACGCGCGAACTGCTCGGCGGTGAGCTCCAGCCGGGCGGCGGCGGTGTTCTCCTCCAGGTGGGCGGGGGAGGACGTGCCCGGGATGGGCAGCACGGCCGGCGAGCGGTGCAGCAGCCAGGCCAGGGAGACCTGGGCGGGGGTGGCGCCCAGCTCGGCGGCGACCTCGGCCAGCGGGCCGTCGGCGACGGCGTGTGCGCCGCGGGCGATGGGCAGCCAGGGGATGAACGCCAGGCCCTCGCGCTCGCAGTAGTCCAGCACGTCGTCGTCCTCGCGCCGGGTGAGGTTGTAGAGGTTCTGCACGCTGACGACCTCGACGTGACGCCGGGCCTCCTCCAGCTGGGCGACCGAGACCTGGGAGAGGCCGATGTGGCGGATCTTGCCCTCGTCCTGGAGCTGCTTGAGCGCGCCCAGCTGGTCGGCCAGCGGGACCTGCGGGTCGATGCGGTGCAGCTGGAACAGGTCGATGCGTTCGAGGCGCAGCCTGCGCAGGCTCAGCTCCGCCTGCTGGCGCAGGTATTCGGGTCGGCCCAGGGGCTGCCACTCGGCCGCCGAGGGGCGGCTCTGGCCGGCCTTGGTCGCGATGACCAGGCCCTCGGGGTACGGGTGCAGCGCCTCGGCCAGCAGCTCCTCGCTGACCCCGGGGCCGTAGGAGTCGGCGGTGTCGATGAAGGTGATGCCCAGCTCGACGGCCCGGCGGACCAGCTTGAGGGCGCCCGGCACGTCGGCGGGCGGCCCCCAGACCTGCGGACCGGTGATCCGCATGGCGCCGAACCCGAGGCGGCCGACCGTGAGGTCGCCTCCGATGGTGATGGTGGGGTGGGTCAACGTCTTTCCTTTCGTGTGTGGTCCGCGCTCACGTCGTGAGCAGGAGCTTGCCCGTGGAGTGGCGGCTCTCCAGCCGGGCGTGCGCGTCCGCCGCCCGCTCCAGGGGGTGGACGGCGCCGCAGGAGACGGACAGCTCTCCGGTGGCCACCCGGTCCAGTACTTCCGCGGCCCGGGTGCGCAGTTCGGCGGGGCCCGCGATGAAGTGGTCGAGGTTGGGGCGGGTCACGCTCAGCGAGCCGCCCGCGTTGAGCCGCTCCAGGTCCAGCGGCGGCACCGCCCCGCCCGCCCTGCCGTGCATCACGAGCGTGCCCCGGGGCCGCAGGGCGCCCAGGGAGCCTTCGAAGGTGGGCCCGCCCACGCCGTCGTACACCGCCGCCACGCCCTCGCCGCCGGTCAGCCGGCGGACCTGGGCGGGCACGTCCTCGTAGCCGATGACCTCGTCCGCGCCCGCGTGCCGTGCCGCCTCCGCCTTCTCGGCCGAGGAGACGGTGCCGATCACGCGCCCGCCGAGCAGTTTCACCCACCGCACGAGCAGCTGGCCGAGTCCGCCGGCCGCCGCCTGCACCAGCACCGTCTCCCCGGGGCGCACGTTGTGGCTGTCGTGCACCAGGTAGTGCGCCGTCATGCCCTGCAGCAGCACCGTCGCCGCCGTCGCGGCGTCCACCTCGTCGGGCAGCGGCACCGCCCGGTCGGCGGGGATCACGGCCAGTTCGGCGTACGCGCCGGGCAGGTTGACCCAGCCGACGCGGTCACCGGGGCGCAGGCCGTCCACGCCGGGCCCCGTCTCCACCACCCGGCCCGCGGCCTCCTGGCCGGGGATCAGCGGGTAGCGGGCCGGGTAGCGGCCGGAGCGCAGCTGCACGTCGATGAAGTTGACGCCTGCCGCCTCCACGGCGACCAGTACCTCGCCCGGTCCCGGGCGGGGGTCGGCGGCCGTCACGTACCGCAGTACCTCCGGGCCTCCCGGCTCGGTCACCACGATGGCTCTCATCACGTGTCCTTCCTGGAATCGCTGCTCGATGCGGCACCGCGAAGCCGCTTCTCAGAGGGGCAGTTCGGTGAACCAGTCGCGGTGCTCGTCGCTCTCGCCGCGCACCAGCCGGGTGTACGCGGCCTCCAACCGCGCGGTGACCGGCCCGGGCTGGCCCGTGCCGACCGGCAGGCCGTCGATCGAGGTGACCGGGAGGATCTCCCAGGCGGTGCCCATGAAGAACAGCTCGTCGGCCAGGTACAGCTCGCTGCGGTCCACCTCGCGCTCCTCGACGGGCACGCCGAGCTCGCGCAGCAGGGTGAGGGCGGTGGAGCGGGTGATGCTGTCCAGCACGCCACTGGTCAGCGAGGGGGTGATCACCACGCCGTCGCGGACCAGCGCGAGGCAGGCGGCGGCGCCCTCGGTGACCTTGTGACGCTCGTTGAGCAGGATCGGCCAGTCGTGGCCGTTCTCCCGCGCCTCCATCAGCGCCAGGCGGCCGTTGTGGTAGTTGGAGAACGCCTTGACCCGGGGCGGCATGGAGGCGTCGCCGATGCGCAGCCAGGAGCTGACGGCCGCGCGGCAGCCTTGCGTCCGCTTGAGTCCGCTGTCGAACGGCCAGGTGTCGACGACCAGTTCGCAGCGGGCGCCGGCGGGCACCATCTGCTCCCGGATGATGCCTTCGGGGAAGGCCCAGGGGCGGATGTAGGCGTCGTCGCGGTAGCCGTTGGCCCGGATGGTGCGCACCACCGCGTCGATCATCTCGTCGGTGCTGTACGGCAGGTCGAGACGGCAGATGCGGGCGGAGAGCCGCAGCCGGTCCAGGTGCTCGCGCAGCCGGAACAGCAGCAGGCGCTCGCCGTCCGCGGCCCGGTACGCCTTGATGCCCTCGAAGACGGCGGCGGCCGAGGCGTGGCCGACGGCGTTGACGTGGATCCGGGCCTCCTCCCAGGGCAGCAGTTCACCGCTGCGCCAGATCCAGTCCGGGTGCCCGGCACCGGGGCTGGCGAGGGCGCCCGCCGCGCGGACGGGCGCCGCGGGGTGCTGGGCAGGGGTGTCGCTCATCGGGAGAGGCTTCCTTCCGTCTGCTGGTCGAAATGGAACTCGTCGAGCGAGTCGAGTACGGCGAACGCCCCGTCCAGGGCGGCGCCTTCGGCGGCTGCCGACGGCACCAGGACGCAGCGCAGTCCGGCGGCACGCGCGGCGCGCAGACCGACCGGGGAGTCCTCGAAGGCGTACGCCTCCCGTGGGGACAGGCCGGCCCGGCGCAGGGCGAGCAGGTACAGGTCCGGTGCGGGTTTGCGCCGCTCCACGAGGTCGCCGGTCACCAGTGAGGCGAAGCGGTCGCGGACGCCGAGCCGCAGCAGGTGCGGCTCCACCCAGTCGGCGGACGAGCTGGACACGACGTGGGCGGCGACGCCGCGCCGCTCGGCCTCGTCAAGGAGGGCGGTGACGCCCGGCCGCAGTCCCTGCGCGCGGCAGAGCTCGGTCTTCAGCGCGAGCCGCCACTCCCGCTCCTCCGGGGGCACCGGGGCGCCCAGCTCGGTCGCCAGCCGGGCCAGCGCCAGCTCCTCGCCGTCGTGCCGGCCTGCCATCCGCCGCCACAGGCTGTCGGGGAAGTCGAGCCCGTGGGAGGCGAACAGCGTCGTCCAGGAGTCGCGGGCGGCCTGCTCGGTGTCGCAGATCAGCCCGTCGAAGTCGAGGAGGATCGCTCGCACGGCCATGTCACCGGACCCCTTCCGCTGCGGCGGCCGGCGCGACGGCCGGGGCCGGGGCCCGTACCGGACCCAGGACGCGGCGGATGTAGTCGCTGGTGAAGCGGCCCTTCGGGTCCAGCTGTGCCCGTACCCGCTGGAAGTCGTCCCAGCGCGGGTAGCGTTCGGCGAGGACCGCCGCGTCCGCGGTGTGCGCCTTGCCCCAGTGCGGCCGGCCGCCGTGCTCGCGCATGACCGCCTCGACCGTGCGCAGCAGCACCCGGTAGCGGGCGCTCCTGGGAACGGTGAGGTTCACATAGCCGGTGGGTCCGCCGTACGCGGGGCTGAGCGGGGCGTCGTCGCCGGCGCCGACGCGCACCAGCACCGAGTAGGGGGAGTGGATGCCGCGGCCGCGCAGCGCCGGCCGCAGGGCGCGCATCGCCTCGGGCACCCGCTCCAACGGCAGCGCGTGCTCCAGGGCGTGGAAGCGCACCGGCTGCGGGAAGGTGTGGACCCGGTGCCCGGTCCCGGTGTACGGGTCGGTGTCGCCGCCGGGGAACCAGCCCGTGAGCCTCGGTACCGCCGCGGGGACGCCCGCTCCGGCGAGTCCCAGCGCGCCGGCCCACAGCTCGCCGGCCGTGGTCCGGTAGCGCCGCCGGTCGCCACCGGCGGTGACCGGCTCGGTCGTGCGGTGGCAGGCCAGGGTGCCCGCCGTGTCGCCCCAGGGCTGCCACGACAGGGTCACGTGGTCGGCGCTGCCCGCCCACTGCCCGAACCGCTCCAGGACGGCGTCCAGCGGTTCGCTTCCCGAGACCGCGCGCAGGTTGTACGCCGGTACGCAGCGCAGGGTGATCGTGGACAGCACCCCCAGGGCGCCGAGGGAGACGCGGGCGCAGTCCAGGAGTTCGGGGTCCTCCCGGGTCAGCTGCCGCACCTCGCCCTCGGCGTCCACCAGGCGTACGGCCAGGACCTCCGCCGCCAGCGGCGGGTGGGCGAGCCCGGTGCCGTGGTTGCCGGTGGAGATCGCGCCGGCCACCGTCTGCTCGGCGAGGGTGCCGATGTTGGGCAGGGCCAGCCCCTCCCGGTGCAGGGCGGCGGCCAGTTCGCCGAGCCGGGTACCGGCCCGGACGGTGACCGAGGGGGTGTCGTGGTCGACGGCCACGACACCCCGGTAGCGGGTGAGGTCCAGCAGCGCGTCGTCGGTGGCCGCCAGGGCGTTGAAGGAGTGGCCGGTGCCGGCTGCCCGGAGGACCAGGTCCTCGCGGGCGGCCCGTGCCACGGCCTCGGCTATGCCGTCCTCCGTCTTCGGCCTGCTCAGCTGCAGCGGGGAGCACTCGGCCGCGTGGGACCAGGTGCGCCAGCGGTGTCGGGTGTTCATCTCACGGCGTCCTCGGGGGCGTCGGCGGGGAGGTCGGCAAGGAAGCGGTGCAGGGCGTCACGCCAGTGCGGCAGGACCAGGCCGAGCCCGGCCAGCCGCTCCGTGCCGAGGGTCGAGTCGACGGGCCGGCCGCCGATGAACCCGCACTCCGCCATGGGCAGCGGCAGCGGCTGCGGTCCGGTGCCGAGCACGGCGCGGATCTCCTGGCCCACCTCGTACCAGCTGGCGGTGCCGCTGTTGGCGATGTGCACCGTGCCGGTGACCGGGGTCTCGCGGGTCAGCAGGAAGACCAGCGCGTCGGCCAGGTCGGCGGTGTACGTCGGCAGGCTGAACTGGTCGTGGATCAGCCGCGGGGCCTCGCCCCGGCGCAGCTGCCGCACCGCCGCCAGGACCACGTCCACCTTCTCGTCCGCACCGCCGAAGAGCCAGGAGGTGCGGATGTTGAGGTGGCCGGGGACGAGGGAGCAGATCCGCTCCCCCGCGACCTTGGTCAGTCCGTAGACGCTGAGCGGGTTGGGCAGGTCCTCCTCCCGGTAGCCGCCGGCCGGGGCGCCGAGTCCGTCGAAGACGTAGTCGCTGGAGAGCGACATCAGCCGGGCCCCGTGCCGCCGGCAGGCGGCGGCGATGTTGCGCAGGCCCTCGATGTTGACCCGCAGGGCCGTCTTCGGGGAGGTCTCGCAGGTGTCGACGACGGCCAGCGCGGCCGTGTGGATCACCACGTCCGGGCGGAAGGCGTCGACGCAGGAGTCCAGCGCCTCCCGGTCCGCGATGTCGAAGTCGGCGAGGGACACCCCGAGGAGCGGCCAGTCCCGGGTGGCCGGGCTCGCGGCGAGAGCAGCCGTCAGAGCCCGGCCGAGCATGCCGTCGGCACCGGTCAGAAGGATCCGCGTGGGTCGCATCACAGGTGTCCGAACTCCGCGAGCAGCTGAGCGAGGGTGGCACCGGAGTTGATCTTCTCGCGGATCGTCTTCTCCTTCCCGATCTGGAAGCGGGTGCCCTCCAGGACCTCCTCGGCGCTGTCCTTCGGCACGACGGCGATGCCGTTCTCGTCCGCGACGACGATGTCGCCCGGCTCGATCACCTGGCCGTCGATGACCACGGGGACGTTGAACTGCACGGGCTCGGTGCGGTCGTGCACCGCGCTGGGCGAGGGGCGCGGGACGGTGCTGCGGTACCAGACCGGGAAGTCCAGGTCGCGGATCTCGTCCACGTCGCGGATCGCGCCGTCGACGATGCCGCCGGCGATGCCCGCCTTCATCGACAGGGTCGACATCAGCCCGCCCCACATGGCGGTGCGCTTGGTCTCGTGGCAGGCGACGACGATGACGTCACCGGGCTTGGCGCGGCTGAGCAGCGGCATGCAGTCGACCAGGTCGTCGATGGACAGCGCGACGGTGAGCGCGGGGCCGGCGATCTTGTGGTGCGGCTTGACGGGCAGCAGGCCGCCGATGCCGCCCACCCGGGCGCGGGCGTCGGTGACGAGGCAGCTCGGGCTGTACTCGTCGGTCACCTCGCGGAAGGCCTGGACGAGCTCCTCCGGGGGGCGGGTGACGTCGTTGTAGACGGTCTTCACGGGATGTACTCCTCGGGTTTCGGGTGTCAGAGGGGGTGTTGCCGGGGGCGGGGCCGGGCTCAGACCCGGGGGGTGGCCCCTCGGGAGGCGAGGTCCAGCGGGCCGGGGGTTCCGGTGCCCGAGGCCTCCGCGCGGATGGTCCGCGCGAGCTGCTCCGCGTGCAGGCCGTGGGCCTTGAGGGCCTCCTCGTCGGTGCCGCAGCGCGGGACCTCGGTGAGACCGACGCCCCGGAAGGACGGCAGCGCGGCGGGGGCGATCTCCAGCAGGGTCCGGGCGATCCGGTCCGCCTGGCCGCCCTTGACGTAGTGGTCCTCCACCACGATCAGGCGGTCCGCGCCGGCCACGAGGGTGGTCAGCCAGTCGGCGTCGACCCGGTTCAGCCAGGGCAGTTCCACGACCGTGAGGTCGATGCCTTCGGCTTCGAGCAGCTGGGCGGCCTTCAGCAGCTGGCCCAGGACCACCGGTCCCGCGCCGACGGCGACGGTGCGCCCGCCGGCCCGGACGATCCGGCCGACGCCGGTGCGCAGTTCCTCCGCACCGAGCGCGTCGACCTCCGCCGGTACGGCCACGCTGGCGATCCGCAGGTAGACGCTGTGCGGCGTGTCCAGGCAGTACCGCACGGCGGCCCGCGCCCCGGCGGCGTTCGCCGGCTGCAGCACGACCGTGCCCGGCATGGCGCCGATCGCGCTGACGTCGCGCACCGCCTGGTGCGAGTGGCCCGGCTGGGCCGGGAGCAGTCCGGCCAGTGCGCCGGCGTACACGACCTTCCGGCCCTCGGTCGCGTTGTTGTAGATCTGCTCGTTGGGCCGGGAGTGCAGGAAGCAGGAGAAGGAGTGCACGAACGGCAGCAGTCCGCCCGCGGCCATCCCGCCGGCCGCCGAGACCATGTCCTGCTCGGCGATCCCGAACTCGAAGAAGCGGTCGGGGTGGCGCTCCGAGAACGGGATCAGACCGGTGTCGAGCACCAGGTCCGCGTCCAGGGCCACGATGTCCGTCCGCTGCTCGGCCTGGGCCGCCAGCTCGTCGCCGTACGCCTGGAACAGCCGCAGGGACGGCGGCGCGGGCGGGACGCGCGGCGCCTCCTGCACGAGGCGCAGCGGCTCCAGGCCCGAGCGGCGCAGGATCTCGTCGGCGGCGGTGACCAGTTCGGCGTGGGCCGACCGGTGGTCCTCGTCGCTCGGGGCGCCGCTGTGGTACTGGTACATCCACTCGTCGGCCGGCATGGAGGTCGCGGCGAAGGTCGCGCAGCCGCCGCCCTTGATCGTGTCGGCGACGATCACGACCGGACGGTCCGGGAACGCCTCGGCCCGCTTGCGGAAGGCCGCCTCCAGAGCCTGCTGGTCGTGCCCGTCGACGCGCAGCGCGCCCCAGCCGAACGCCTCGAACTTCGCGATCAGGTCGCCGAGGTCGTTGACGTCGGCGACCCAGGTGTCCGACTGGATCTTGTTGTGGTCGACGACGACCGTCAGCTCGCCCATCGCGTGGTGGGCGGTGCTGCCCAGGGCCTCCCAGTTCTGGCCCTCCTGCAGCTCCCCGTCGCCGGTCATGACGTACACGCGGCGCCGGCGGCCGAGCTGCCGGTCGGCCAGGATGAGGCCCTTGGCCTTGGAGATGCCCATCCCGAGCGAGCCGGTGTTGAACGGCATGAACGGGGTGTGCACGTCCGGGTGTCCGGGCAGTCCGTCGATCCGGCGCAGCCGGTGCACCAGGTCCTCGGGCAGCGCGCCGAAGCCGATCAGGGCCGAGTACAGGCCGGGGGCGTCGTGCCCCTTGGAGGAGAAGTAGACGTCACCGCCGTCGGTGCAGGGGTCGGTCATCTCGTTCAGCAGCAGGTGGCTGAGGACGTCGGCGGCGCTGAAGCTCGAACCGAGGTGGCCCGAGCCGGCGCGCATCACCATGTAGAGGGTGTTGATCCGGCACAGCGCGGAGAATGCCCGCGTGCGCTCGTAGGGGTCTTCGATGCCGGTGCGCACGCGGTCGAACTCCGCGAGCGGAACCCGGCTCAGGGGCAGGTTCATGTATGACTCCGTAGGAGGAGGGCCACCGGGACTTCGCGGCCGGGGATCACCAGCAGGTGTAGCCGCCGTCGACGAGCAGTTCCTGGCCGGTGACGTAGCTGCTCTGGGCCGAGACGAGGAAGAGCAGGGGACCGGAGAGGTCCTCGGGCTGCGCCATCCGGCCCATCGGTACGCGGTCGGTGAACTTCGCCCGGAACTGCGGGTCCTGGTCGCCCAGCACACCGCCGGGGGAAAGGGTGTTCACCCGGACCCCGCGCGGACCCCACAGGGCCGCGAGGTAGCGGCTCAGCGCGCCGATTCCGGCCTTGGACATGCCGTACGCGGGCGGCTTGAGGAACGGCGGGTCGCCGGCCAGGTGGTCGTAGAGCGGCGGAAACGGTGCGACGTTTCCGTACAGCGAACCGATGTTGACGATGGCGCCGTGGCCCTGGGCCGCCATCACCGAGCCGAAGACCTGGCAGACGCGCAGCGCACCGAGGGCGTTGACGTCGAGGGTCATGGCCGACAGCTCTTCGGGGACGTCCTCGAAGAGGAAGTTGCCCACCCGGGAGGAGGGCGGCTGGTCGATGCCGGCGTTGTTGATCAGGATGGTGGGCGTGCCGAACCGCTCCTGGCACCACCGCAGGGACTGTTCCAGCGACGGCCGGTGGGTCACGTCCGCCCAGACGGCGGCGTAGTCCCCGCTGCCTTCCCGGTCCGCGACCTCCTGCACGTCCTTCGGCGGCGTCTCGTCGAGGTCCAGGCCGACCACGTGCGCCCCCGCGGCCAGCAGGGTCTGGCTCCACAGCCGGCCCAGCTTGCCCGCGGCACCGGTGACGACGGCCACCTCACCGCGCAGGTCAGTGGACAACGACTCCCTCCGTCGCCAGGGCCGGCGCCTCCTGTCCGGGCGTACCGGCCGCCGCGGGGAGCGGGTCCGCCGTGGGGATCTCGTCCAGCGGGCGGAAGTCGGCCGCGTCCGCCAGGTCCTGGATGCGGACGGTGTCGTCGGCGCGCAGCGGCATCAGCAGGGCGCGGCCCACCACGAGACCGGAGAGGTACGGCTTCATGCCGTCGCCCGGCGAGCGGTACGCGAGATCGTCCTCCGTCAGCACGTGGCCGACGGGCAGGTCACGGGCCGCGACGATCTTCTTGCCCATCTTGCGGACGGCCGGCGCCTCGGTGGCGCTGCACTGCTTGACCGGGGAACCCAGCGACTCACGGGTGCGCTCCAGGCCGGTGACGAGCTCGGCGAGCTGCACCGGGTCGAGGGAGAACTGGTGGTCGGTGCCGGGGAGGGTGCGGTCCATCGTGAAGTGCTTCTCGACGACGCGCGCACCGACGGCGTGGGCCAGGAAGGCGGCCTCCGGGCCGAGGTCGTGGCCGGAGAAGCCGATCACGACGTCCGGGAACTCGCGGCGGAAGGTCTCGATGACGGAGAGGTTGAGGTCGCCGGGCGCGGCCGGGTAGACGGCGGTGCACTGCAGCAGGGCGAGCTGCGGGTTCAGGGGGAGGATGGTCTCCACCGCGCGGCGCACCTCGTCCATGGTGGCGCCACCGGTGCTGACGATCAGCGGCTTGCCGGTCTTGGCGGCGTACTCGAGGAGCGGGGTGTTCGTCACGTCCGCGGACGCGATCTTGATGGCGGGGAGGTCCAGCTCGACGAGGAAGTCGACGCTCGGGCGGTCGAAGGCGGTGGAGAAGAAGTCGATGCCGACCTCGGCGGCCACCTTGGCGAGGTGGACGTACTCGGCGCGGCCGAACTCCAGGGCCTCGCGGTGCGTGCCGTAGGTGGGGCCGTAGCTGTTGCGGCCGGTGTACGGCTGGTCGTACATGGCCTTGGTGAACAGGGACTTGTTGTCCCGCTTCTGCAGCTTGGCCGCGTGGGCGCCGGCCGCGGCGGCCGCGCGGAACAGCTCTTCGGCCTTCTCCAGGCTGCCACCGTGGTTGTGGCCGATCTCGGCGATGACGTAGGAGCCGGTGTCGTCACCGACACGGCGGCCGGCTATCTGGAATTCACGCATGGTTGGGCACCATCCCTTGACGGTCAATTGGGGGCGGACATTCCATTACAAAAAGGGCACCGATGGGCGGCCGTGGCCCCCCGCCGCCGTACGGCGTCACGGAGGGCTACGGCCTGGCGCGCGGGGCGCCGGAGAGGTCAGGCCTTGGCGGTCGCGCTGTCCCAGCCCGGATCGATGGGCATGCTGTCCCAGCCCGGATCCCGGGGGGTGGTGGAAGCCTCCAGGTGCGCCACCGCGGCGGGCGAGCCGGTCGCGTCGACGGCGAGCGCCGAACCGGCCGCCAGGATTGCGCCGGCGAGTACAGAACCCGCCAGGGTGGTCATTGCTCTGGAACGAAGTGCCTTCACGTCTCCCCCTTCGGTGACCCCGGGCTCTCGCCGGGGCGATGACCCAACCTTGGCAGCCGAGGGTGCGGGTGCGGGGCGCGCGGCCGGTGTCCTCATTTGACCTGGCAACAAGGAGATAGCCGCGAACCTGGACATAGCGGGACGTCCGAGCCGCCGGGCCGCGCCCCACGACAACGAAGCGCGGGCGCGGGGCCGTTCGCGGGCGCGGGCGAGGGGCCGCCCAGGGGGCACCGAGGCGCCCGGGCGCGGCCACGGGGCCGCTCGGGGGTGTGACCACCGAGCCGCCCGGGGTGCGGCCCCGGGATGCGGCCCCGGGATGCGGCCCCGGGATGCGGCCCCGGGGTGCGGCCCCCGCGCACGCAACACCCGTGCGCGCGTGACCGATTCGCAACCGAAATCCCCTCTCGTCCGAGACCCACTGCGTGTACACGTCATTACGCTCAGCAGTCATGTCCCTCACACCCCCCGCACCTCCCGTCCACCCCGTGTACGTCATCGGCGGCGGACCCGGCGGGCTCGCCGTCGCCGCCGCCCTGCGCGCGCGGGGCGTCCGGGTCGTCGTCCTGGAGAAGTCCGACGCCGTCGGAGCCTCCTGGCGCGCGCACTACGACCGGCTGCGCCTGCACACCACCCGGCGGCTCTCCGCGCTCCCGGGCCTGAAGATCCCCCGCTCCTTCGGCCGCTGGGTCGCCCGCGCGGACGTCGTCCGGTACCTGGAGACGTACGCGGAGAAGCACGAGCTGGAGGTCGTGACCGGGGTCGAGGTCCACCGCGTCGAGCGGGCGGGCGCGGACTGGGTCCTGCACGCCACCGGCGGGCGCCGGCTCACCGGGCGCGCGGTCGTGGTGGCCACCGGGTACAACCACACCCCGCACCTGCCCGAGTGGCCCGGCCGCGACACGTACGGGGGCGAGCTGAGCCACGCCCGGACCTACCGCAACCCGGAGCCGTACGCCGGGAAGGACGTCCTCGTCGTGGGGATCGGCAACACCGGCGCCGAGATAGCCGCCGACCTCGCCGGCGGCGGCGCGGCCCGGGTGCGGCTCGCGGTGCGGACGGTCCCGCACATCGTGCGCCGCACGACCCTCGGCTGGCCCGCCCAGCGCAACGGCATCCTGGTGCGGCGGCTGCCGGTGGCGCTGGTCGACCGGCTGGGCGCGCTGTCCTCGCGGTTCGCCGTGCCGGACCTCACGGCGTACGGACTGCCCCGACCCGACAAGGGCCTCGCCACCCGGCAGCGGGAGGGCGCGATCCCGGTCCAGGACGTCGGCCTGATCGACGCCGTACGGGCCGGGAAGGTCGAGATCGTCGCCGCCGTGGAGGCCTTCGAGGACGGCGAGGTGATCCTCGCGGACGGCAGCCGGATCACCCCGGACACGGTGATCGCGGCGACCGGCTACCGCCGCGCCCTGGAACCGCTCCTCGGCCACCTGGACGTGCTCGACGGCCGGGGGCTGCCGGTGACGCACGGGGCCCGGAGCCCGCGCGAGACGCCCGGCCTGTACTTCACGGGCTTCACGAACCCGATCAGCGGGATGTTCCGGGAGCTGGCGCTGGACGCGGAGCGGATCGCGCGGCGGATCGCGCGGGCGGCGGCGAGGCGAGGGGCGCATCAGGACGGTTGACCTGCACGGGTCGCACTACCTTCGGCACACCCATTCCTGACTGGGCGTCAGTTCTGTAATCTGACTGAGCGTCAGGTGTATACGGATGGGTGAAGGGCGGGCGACACACATGCTTGGATCGACTCACGGCACCTTCACCACCGATCTCCGCGCCCGCGTGGTCGCCTGCGGAGAGACGCCCGGGGGTGCCGTGCACGGCGTCACCGCCGTCGCCGGCGACGTGGACGTCAGCGGGCGGCCGCTGCACCTGCCCGTGCCCGACCTCGACCGGTTCTTCCGGCCCGAGTCCGTCGCGGTGATCGGCGCCTCCGACGCCGAGGGGCGGCCCAACACCGGCATCACCCGACAGCTGCTCGCCTGGGCCGAGCGGGTCGGCGCCCGGCTGGTCCCCGTGCACCCGGCCCGTACGAGCGTGTTCGGGATCGACTGCGTACCGTCCGTCGGCGCGCTCACCGAACCCGTCGACCTCGCCGTCCTCCTGGTCGCCGACCCGCTGCCCGTCATCGAGGAACTCGCCGAGACCAAGGTGCGGTTCGCCGTCGCCTTCGCCTCCGGCTTCGCCGAGACCGGGGAGGCCGGCGCCGCCGCGCAGGAACGCCTCGCCGCCGCCGTGCGCCGCTCCGGGCTCCGGCTCCTCGGCCCCAACACCAACCTCAACGCCTTCGAGCGCTTCCGCGAGGACCTCGAAGGCCCCGCCGTCGCCCTCATCACCCAGTCCGGCCACCAGGGGCGGCCCGTCTTCACCCTCCAGGAGCTCGGCGTCCGCCTCTCCCACTGGGCGCCCACCGGCAACGAGGCCGACCTGGAGACCGCCGACTTCCTCTCGTACTTCGCCGGACGGCCCGAGGTCGGGGCCATCGCCTGCTACGTGGAGGGGCTGAAGGACGGACGGTCCTTCCTCCTCGCCGCGGACCGGGCCGCGCGGCAGGGCGTGCCCGTGGTCGCCGTGAAGGTGGGGCGGACCGAGACCGGGGCCAGGACCGCCGCCTCCCACACCGGCAAGCTCACCGGCGCCGACCGCGTCGTCGACGCGGCGATGCGGCAGTACGGGGTGATCCGGGTCGACGGGCTCGACCAGCTCCAGGACACCTCGGCCCTCCTCGCCCGCGCGCGACGGCCGCTCGCCGACGGCGTCGTCGTCTACTCCATCTCCGGCGGTACGGGGGCCCACTTCGCCGACCTGGCCACGGCGGCGGGACTCGAACTCCCCACCCTCCACCAGACCAAGCAGGACGAACTCCACCAGTGGATCCCGGAGTACCTGAACGTCGCCAACCCCGTCGACAACGGCGGACACCCGGTCGGCGACTGGCGCGGCCGGAAGATCATCGACGCGATCCTCGCCGACCCGTCGGTGGGGGTGCTGATCTGTCCCATCACCGGGCCCTTCCCCCCGATGAGCGACAAGCTCGCCCAGGACCTGGTCGACGCCGCCGAGGCCAGCGACAAGCTGGTGTGTGTGGTCTGGGGGTCCCCCGTCGGGACGGAGGACGCCTATCGCACGACCCTCCTCGGCTCCTCGCGCGTCGCCACCTTCCGTACGTTCTCCAACTGCATCGGGGCCGTGAAGGCCTACCTCGACCACCACCGCTTCACCGCCGCCTACCGCTCCCCCTTCGACGAGGCCCCCCGCACCCCCTCCCCGTCCCTCCGCAAGGCCCAGGCCCTCATGCGGCCCGGCCGGCGGCTCAGCGAGCACGCGGCGAAGCAGCTGCTCCGGGCGTACGGGATACGGGTGCCGCGCGAGCAACTCGTGACGAGTGCGGCGGCGGCCGTGCGGGCAGCGGGGCTCGTCGGCTACCCGGTGGTGATGAAGGCCTCCGGCGCCCAGCTCGCGCACAAGACGGAACTGGGCCTGGTGAAGGTCGGCCTGACCTCGGCCAGCCAGGTACGGGACGCCTACCGCGAGCTCACCGACATCGCCCGCTTCGAGGAGATCGACCTCGACGGCATCCTCGTCTGCCAGATGGTCGGGCGCGGGGTCGAGATGGTGGTGGGCGTGACCCACGACGCACTCTTCGGCCCGACGGTCACGGTGGGCCTGGGCGGGGTCCTGGTGGAGGTCCTGAACGACACCGCCGTCCGCGTCCCGCCCTTCGGGGAGCGCGAGGCCCGCTCGATGCTCGGCGACCTGCGCGGCCGGGCCCTGCTCGACGGCGTACGGGGCGCCCCGCCGGCCGATGTCGACGCGCTCGTCGAGGTCGTGCTCCGGGTCCAGCGGATGGCCCTCGAACTCGACGGCGACCTCGCCGAACTGGACATCAACCCGCTGATGGTGCTGCCGCGCGGGCAGGGGGCGGTGGCCCTGGACGCGCTGGCGGTCTGCCGATAGGAGAGCCCGTGCCGGATGTGCTGCACACCGTCGAGAACGGTGTCTCGTGGATCACCCTCAACCGCCCGGAGGCCATGAACGCGGTCACCTGGGACCAGCGTGAACAGATCATCGCCCTCCTCGCCGAGGCCTCGGCCGACCCGGAGGTGCGCTGTGTGGTGGTGACGGCCACCGGTCGCGGCTTCTGCGCGGGCGCGGACCTGCGGGGCGCGCCGTCCGCCGGCGAGCGAAGCGAGATGGGGGTCCCCCCGGCCGAAGGCCGGGGGAGGGTGGCGGGGGACGTGGCCCGGATGATCCGCCTCGGCGCGCAGCGCTTCATCGGGGCCGTACTGGACTGCGAGAAGCCGGTGATCGCGGCGGTGAACGGGACGGCGGCCGGGATCGGGGCGCACCTGGCGTTCGCCTGCGACCTGGTGCTCGCGGCCGACTCGGCGCGCTTCATCGAGGTGTTCGTACGACGGGGTCTGGTCCCCGACGGCGGCGGGGCGTATCTGCTGCCCCGGCTGGTCGGGCCGCAGCGGGCGAAGGAGCTGATGTTCTTCGGCGACGCGGTGCCGGCGGCGGAGGCGCTCGGGATGGGCCTGGTGAACCGGGTGGTACCCGCCGAGGCGCTGGAGAAGACGGCCCGTGACTGGGCCGAGCGCCTCGCCCAGGGGCCGACCCGGGCCCTGGCCCTGACGAAGCAGCTCGTGAACGCGTCGCTCGACGTGGACCGTTCGGTCGCCTTCGCGGCGGAGGCGACGGCCCAGGAGATCAACATGACGACGAGGGACGCGCAGGAGGGGGTGGCGAGCTTCGTGGAGCGGCGGGAGGCACGGTACGAGGGGCGGTAGCGGAGGCCGTCTCCTCATATGTGTGCCGTGCGTGGCACGTTCACCGTTTTCGTCACTGTGCGTACCGGGTCGCGACTCCCGCCGACAGATGTCACTCTGGGAGTGAAACCTCTTCGCCGGTCCGCGGCCGCGTCCGGCCCGGACCGTTCGAAGAGCGACAGCGGACATGTCATGACGGTCCCACCTCAGAGTGCGCGCTCGTCGAGTCGCGCGGGGATCCGTCTCACGTTCGGCGTTCAGCCGAGACATGTATCGGTCGCTTCCCTGAACGCGGCATCCGGTGGGCGTGGTTCGGCGTGACGAGCAGGCTCCAGGCCTCGCGGCGGGAAGCACCCGCGCGACAACTGGAGTTTCCATGGCTCGATATGACGATCTCTACGTGATGGAGACGACGGCCGAACCGAGGCCGTCCGAGCAACCGTCGACCACGCGACAGCAGAACGGGGAGGACGCGCCCGGACGCACGATCCACCGGTACGGACGACTCAACATCGTCTCCGACGTGGACCACGCAGCGTCCACGGCCGTACCGAAGGCGTCGGATTTCGAGGACGCCAGGAACGGCCTGAAGGACGTCGAGAAGCTCGGGCTCGCGGCCCTCCGCCTGCGGCAGTCGGAGGGCTTCATCGCCGCCAAGGCCGACCGGCCGAGGGCCGGCGAGCGCTGGGACATGCCCGGCTGCACCACCGTGGTCCCCACCCCCACCGCGGCCACGCATCCCGGGGCGGCGTCGTTCGCCCCGCCCACGAGCGCCTACCTCGAAGGCAGCGTCGCGGTCGGGATCATCATCGTCCAGGGCCCCACCGCCGCACTGCAGTTCACCGACGACGAGCGGACGAAGGTCGTCGCGGAGGTCCAGAACGGGCTCGGGTGGCTGGCGGCCGCCAACCCGCTCGCCGGAGTCAGCTTCAGCTACGACATCCAGACCGTGTCGCTGTCGACCCAGCCCGACCCCTCGGCGACCGACCTCGAGGCCGTCTGGCGGGACCCCGCCATGGGCGCGCTCGGCTACAGCGCCGACTGGAACGGCGTCCTGTCCTACGTGGAGGCCATCCGGAGCCGGCTGGGCACCCGGTGGACGTACTGCGGCTTCTTCACCAAGTACCCCGTCGGCCACTTCGCGTACGCCAGCATCGGCGGACCCCGTGTGGTGATGGACTACAACAACGACGGGTGGGGCCCCGACAACATCGACCGGGTCTTCGCGCACGAGTCCGGGCACATCTTCGGCTGCCCGGACGAGTACGCCGCCAGCGGGTGCGACTGCGGCGGACGGTGGGGCCGTTTCGGCGTCAACAACGGCAACTGTGCCAGCTGCGCCTCGGGCGGCGGGTCGGCCTGCCTGATGAAGCAGAACGACTTCAGCTTCTGCGACTACACGGCGAGCCACCTCGGCTGGTCGGTGGTGACCCCGCTCTTCGCCCGGCACAGCGGCAAGGCGCTCGACGTCTCGGGCATCTCTCCGGACAACGGCGCGCCGGTCATCCAGTGGGACTACTGGGGCGGCAACAACCAGCGCTGGCGGCTGGAGGCGGTCGGAGACGGCTACGTCCGGGCGGTCGCCCAGCACAGCGGGAAGGTACTGGACGTCTCCGGCATCTCTCCGGACAACGGCGCACCCTTGATCCAGTGGGACTGGTGGGGCGGCGACAACCAGCGCTGGCGCTTCGACACGATCGCCGACGGAGTCCATGTGCTGATCGCGAAGCACAGCGGCAAGGCGCTCGACGTCGAGGGCATCTCCAAGGACAACGGCGCCCGGCTCATCCAGTGGGACTACTGGGGCGGCGACAACCAGCGCTGGCAGTTCCAGTTCCAGCCGCTCTTCGCCAAGCACAGCGGCCGGGCGATGGACGTGTCCGGCATCGACACGACGAGCGGCGCGGCCGTCATCCAGTGGGACTACTGGGGCGGCGACAACCAGAACTGGCGGCTGGAACCCGTCGGTGACGGCTATGTGCGCATCATCGCGAAGCACAGCGGCAAGGTGCTCGACGTCGAGGGCGCCTCGACGGACAACGGCGCCCGGCTCATCCAGTGGGACTGGTGGGGCGGCGACAACCAGCGGTTCCGGGTGGAGCCCGTCGAGGACGGCTACTTCAAGCTGACGGCGAAGCACAGTGGCAAGGTGGTCGACGTCTCGGGCATCTCCCTGGACAACGGCGCGCAGCTCATCCAGTGGGACTGGTGGGGCGGCGACAACCAGCGGTGGCGTCTCTGACCACGTCCGGTCCCGCCGTACGTGACGACCGTCCGCGGGGCCCGGCCCCGCGCCGAGCCCCGCGGACGGGCACACCGCAACGACCGCACCCGGATGGAGCAGGACGGTATGGACGAGAAGCGCGAGGTACTCGTGCTGGTCGAGGACGGTGACTGGGAGACCGTGGTCGTCGCGCTGCGCGCGCTCGGTCCGGTCACCCAGCTGCTGCCGCCGCGACTGGCTCTGGTCGCCCTGCCCGCGGATTCCCGCGGGGAGACTCCCGAGCTGCCGGGAACCGCGTGGTACGCGGACGACGTGCCGCCCGGGGCGTACGACCGTCTCTCCGATCAGGAGAAGCTGTTCGTGAACGCCTGGAGAGCCCGGCGCACCCCGAAGCAGCGCCCCGGCGACCATCTGCCCTGGGACGCCCCCGGCCGCATCCCTCCCGACCGGCCGCGGTAGGTCGCCGCTCGTCGTCCCCGGACCCTTCCCATCTGACGGACCGTCAGCTTCAATGGACGGTGTGATGGGACACGCGGGGATGGCGGCCACCGCCGTCCGACACCTGAGAGCGGCCGGTTCGCCGACGGCCGTGGAACCACTGCCCCGGCCGGTACTGCGCGCGGTACGGGAGGACGAGCGGCCGCCCGTCGACGCGGGCGAGTTCCGCCGCGTCCTCGGGCACTTCGCCAGCGGCGTCACGATCGTGACGGCCCTCGACGCGGACGGGCCGGCGGGCTTCGCCTGCCAGTCCTTCGCCTCCCTCTCCCTCGAGCCGCCCCTGGTCGCCTTCATGGTCGCCCGGACGTCGACCACCTGGCCCCGGATCGCGGCGGCCGGGACGTTCTGCGTCAACGTCCTCGGGGCGGGACAGGGCGAACTGTGCCGGTCCTTCGCGGTGAGCGGCGCCGACAAGTTCGCGGGCGTGGAGTGGGCCCCGGCCCCCGCCACGGGCTCCCCGCGCCTGGCGGGCGCGCCCGCCTGGATCGACTGCGCGATCACTGCCGTGCACACGGGCGGCGACCATCTGATCGTGGTGGGGCGGGTGGAGTCCCTGGGGGCGGAGGAGGACGGGTCTCCCCTGCTGTTCCACCGGGGGCGCTTCGGGGCCTTCAGGCCTCGATGAGGCCCGTGTAGACACCGATGCCGCCCAGCATGAACACCGTCAGGACGGCGAGCGTGCCCCACACGAGCACCGTGACGAAGGAGCCCCGGCGCGCGTGACGCGTGATGAGGGCCGCCGCCGTCATCGCTCCCCAGACCGCCGGCCACCACGGCCAGATCCCCTCGTACGCCACCAGGAGGGTCGCGGCGACACCCGCCAGGAGCAGCTGCCAGCCGCCCGGGCGGCCTCCGACCCGACGCCCGAGGCCCTCTCCCAGCCACACCGTCGGCAGGACGAACGCCAGGGACACCACGACCGCGGCGACCAGCACGAGCACCCCGAGGAACGGCAGCGCCAGGAAGGTCAGCGCGCTCATGTACTCCTCGTCCGGGCCCGGCTGCCTGGTGTCGCCGAGCACCATGCCCACCACCAGCGCCGCGGCCGCCTCCAGCAACAGCACCAGGGCCGAGACCCGCAGCATCCGGGCGAAGCTCCGCCCGTCGTCAGGACCGCTCATCGGCGATCACCCCCTGCGGATCATCATGCTCCCGCGAGGGACACCGGCTCCGTCCGGGGTCGGCTGATGACCAGGGCCATCAGGGCCGCCGCCGCGCACAGCGCGCCCGAGGCGTACCAGACGACGTCGTACGTGCCGAAGACGTCGCGGGCCACACCGCCCGCGAAGGCGACGGCCGCCGCGCCGACCTGGTGGGAGGCGAGGACCCAGCCGAAGACGATCGCCGAGTCCTCGCCGTAGTGCTCGCGGCACAGGGCGATCGTCGGCGGAACCGTGGCCACCCAGTCCAGGCCGTAGAAGACGATGAAGAAGAGCATCGGCGGGTGCACCGAAGGCGCGAGCAGCATGGGGAGGAACAGCAGCGAGACCCCCCTCAGCGCGTAGTAGACCGCCAGCAGGCGCCGCGGCGAGAAGCGGTCCGTGAACCAGCCCGACGCGACCGTGCCGACGACGTCGAAGACCCCGATCACCGCCAGGAGGCCCGCCGCCGCCGTGACCGGCATGCCGTGGTCGTGCGCCGCGGGGACGAAGTGCGTCTTGACCAGGCCGTTCGTCGACGCTCCGCAGATCGCGAACGAGCCGGCCAGGAGCCAGAAGGGGCCCGTGCGCGCCGCGCGCAGGAGGACCGTGACCGCGCGCCGCGCCGCGCCCGTGACCGGGGCCGGCTTCGCCGCGTACTCCCCGCCGTACGGGGCGAGACCGATGTCCGCCGGGTGGTCCCGGAGCAGCAGCCAGACGAAGGGGACCACCGCGAGGGCCGCCAGGGCGACCGTGACGGCGGCCGGGCGCCAGCCGTGCTGTTCCACCAGCCAGGACAGCAGCGGCAGGAAGATCAGCTGGCCCGAGGCGCCGGCCGCCGTGAGGATGCCGGTGACCAGGCCCCGCCGCGCCACGAACCAGCGGTTCGTGACCGTCGCGGCGAAGGCGAGGGCCATGGAGCCGCTGCCGAGGCCGACGAGGAGGCCCCAGTAGAGGACGAGCTGCCAGGCCGCCGTCATCCAGACGGTGAGGAGGGAGCCCGCCGAGATGATCGTGAGGGCGACCGCGACGACCCTGCGGATGCCGAAGCGGTCCATCAGCGCGGCGGCGAACGGCGCCGTCAGGCCGTACAGGGCGAGGTTCACCGAGACGGCGAAGCCGATCGTGCCCCGCGACCAGTGGAACTCCTCGTGCAGCGGCTCGATCAGCAGGCCCGGCAGGGAGGCGAAGGCCGCGGCGCCGATGATGGTGACGAAGGTGACCGCCGCGACGAACCACGCCCGGTGGACGCGACGGCGGGGTGACTTCTCGGGCGTACGGGTCTCGGGCGTACGGGCTGGGGGCTCGGTTGTCTGGGCCATGCCATCGAGCATCCCGGCCCGCCCGCCCCCCTCACCATTGGCCCGAATGACAAGTTTCCAAAGGATCGGGACACACGGATCGGGCCAGGCTCTCCCCGCGCGAGCCCTACGCCCGAGGCAGTGTCCTGATCGGCTTCACCAGCAGCAGCGCCGCCACCACGAGCACCGCGATCCCCGCCCCCGTCAGCAGCACCTCCTCCGTGCCGACCACCGCCGCCACCGGCCCCGACAGCGTGCGGCCCACGCCCATCATCAGGAGCGAGCCGGCCACGTCGTACGCGTGCATCCGGTTCAGGGCCTCCTGCGGCACGTGCGTCTGGACCGAGGTGGACCACATCACCAGCCAGAAGGCGAAGGCCGCCCCGCCGATGAACTGGCCCGCGCCGAGGACCGCCACCGGTGCGCCGGTGCCGAGCAGGAACAGGTTCACGGGGAGGCCCAGGAGCGCCACCGCGCCCGCCGCGAGGGGGCGGCGCGGGCGCAGCCGGATCGCGAGGAGGCCGCCGACGGCGCTGCCGGCGCCGTTGACGGCCATGAGCACGCCGTACGCCGCCGAGCCGTGGTCCTCGGTGACCAGGCTCGCCGTGAGCGGCACCATCGGTCCGGCGACGGTCAGCCCGTACACCGTCCAGATGGAGATGACGCCCCACAGCCAGTTCCGGGAGCGGAACTCCCTCCAGCCGCCGGCGAGTTCGGCGGCGAAGGAGTCGCGCCGGGCGGTGTCGGACGGGATCGGGGTGAGGCGTATCAGCAGGAAGCAGACGGCGCTGACGGCGAAGGTGACGCCGTTGACGGCGAAGGCCGCGCCCGCGCTCCACACGGCGACGAGCAGGCCCGCGGCGGCCGGTCCCGCCATGGTCATGAGGGCCTCGACGACCCGCAGGACGGCGTTGGCGCGCTGTACGTCGGGGGCGATGCGCGGGATGGTGGAGGCGACGCCCGGCTGGAAGAGCGCGGCGCCGAACCCGCTGAGCACGGACAGGGAGTACACGGTCCAGAGCGGCGGGCCGCCGAGCGTGAAGGAGACGGCGAGGACGGCCGCCCCGGGCAGCCGGAGCAGATCGGCGACGATCATCATGCGGCGGGCGGTGAACCGGTCGGCGAGGACGCCGCCGAACAGCACGAAGAGCGCGAAGGCGGCGGTCCAGCCGCCGAGCGCGTAGCCGACGGTGGAGCCGGGGTGGCCGGCTCCGAGGAGTCCGGCGGCGAAGGCGACCGGGACCATGCCCTCGCCGAAGACGGCGACGCCCCGGGCGACGAAGAAGAGCCGGAAGTTACGGTTCCACAGCGCGGGCGGCCCGACCGGGGCGGGAATCCGCTCGGCGGCCTCAGACTTGTACGTGTTGTCCGTCACGGACACGTACTCGTACCAGCCCTATGGTCTGGACCACCACCGAATTACGGAGGGAGCACCGCCCGTGCCGTCGTCGCCGCACCGCGTCGCCGTTCTCGCCCTGCCCGGCATCCTCCCCTTCGAGCTGGGCATCCCGCACCGCATCTTCGGCCGCGCGAAGGATCCCGGGGGACGCCCGTTGTACGAGATCGTGACGTGCGCCCCGGTCGCCGGTCCCGTGCGGACGGACGCCGACTTCTCGATCCACGTCGAACACGGCCCGGAGGCGCTCGCCACCGCCGACACGGTCGTCGTGCCCGCCTCGTACGAGCTCGGACCGGTCTACGACGAGGGCAGGCTCCCCGAGGAGCTGGCGGCGGCGCTCGCGCACATCCGGCCGGGCACCCGTCTCGTCTCCATCTGCACCGGCGGGTACGTGCTGGCCGCGGCCGGCTTCCTCGACGGGCGCCCGGCCACCACGCACTGGGCGCACGCCGAGCACTTCCAGCGCCTCTTCCCGGGCATCCGCGTCGACGCGGACGTCCTCTTCATCGACGACGGCGACGTCCTCACCTCGGCCGGTGTGGCCGCCGGGATCGACCTGTGCCTGCACATCGTGCGCCGCGACCACGGGACGGCCGTCGCCAACGACGTCGCCCGCAAGACCGTCGTACCGCCCCACCGGGACGGCGGCCAGGCCCAGTACATCGAGCGGCCCCTGCCGGAGGCCGGCACCCACACCACGACCGCCGCGCGGGCCTGGGCGCTCGCCCACCTCCACGAGCCGATCCAGCTGCGGGACCTGGCGGAGAAGGAGGCGATGAGCGTACGGACGTTCACGCGCCGCTTCCGCGACGAGGTCGGCATCAGCCCCGGCCAGTGGCTCACCCAGCAGCGCGTCGAACGCGCCCGGCACCTCCTGGAGTCCACCGGCCTGCCGGTCGACCGGGTCGCCCAGGACGCGGGCTTCGGCACGGCCCAGTCGCTGCGGGTGCACCTGATGACGGCGATCGGCGTGACCCCGACGTCCTACCGGCGAACCTTCCGCACGGGCGCGGCGACCCCGGCCTGACCATCCGCGTCAGCCGCCGCCCCCCACCGGGGCGGCCTCGGTCCGAGCGTCCCGGCCCTCCGCCACCGCGGGCGAACGCCGGGTCAGCCGCCGCTCGCCCGCCGCGCCGATCGCGGTGAGCAGCACCGTCAGGACCACCCCCCAGAGAATCGCCGTCGACGGGGACACGACCTTGAGCAGCCCGCCCGCGAGCGTGCCGCTCGCCGCGTAACCCGCTCCCACCGCCGCGTACATGACCGAGTACCCGGCGGCGAGCGCGCCCGGCGGCAGAACCTGCCGGAGCGCCAGGTTCCGGGTGAGGCTCGCGGGGGCCTGGAGCAGCCCGGCGGCCACCAGGGCGACGGCGATCGCCGCCGTCCAGGGCAGGACGGCGACCAGCGCGACACCCGCGGCGACCGCGAGGACGAGCACCAGGGACTGGAGGGCCAGCGGGCCGGGCCAGCTCCCCCGGAGGCCGTACACGAAGGCGCCGACCGCCGAGCCGATCGAGAACCCCGCGAGCAGCGGGCCCGCCCAGCCGATGCCGATCCCGCGCTGTTCGAGGAGGGCGGGCAGGATCAGTTCGGCGAGCGCGAGCAGCGTGAGGCCGGCGGCCCCCAGGACGTACACGGGCCAGGCCCGCAGCAGCGCCCGCCGCATCGAGGCCCCCTTCTCCCGCGCCCCGGCGGACCAGCCGGCCGGCAGCAGCCACATCCCGGCCACCGAGACCGCCATCAGGGCGCCCTGGAGCAGCAGCGGCACGGCGGGGGCGACACCGAGGGCGAGACCGGTGGTGAGCGCGGGCGCGGCCGCCCACAGGGCGAAGGTCAGCATCGACTCCATGCTCATCGCCTGGGTCACGGCCCGCTCCGGGACGAGGCTGGTGAGCAGGGCCCGCAGCGCGCCGGGCACGGCGGCGGGGCCGGTGCCCGCGAGCAGCGCGAGGGCGGCGAGGACGACGGGGTGGGCGCCGGGCGCGAGCCCGAGCCCGGTGAACCCGGCGGCCCCGACCGCGAGCCCGGCGACGAGCTGCGGCCGGGCCCGTTCGGCGTTCAGCCGCATGCCGAGGACGGGCGCGGCGAGGATCTCCCCGAGGACGTACGCGGCGGCGAGGACCGCCCCGAGCGTGTAGCCCCCGGGACGCTCCCGTACGAGGAAGACGAGTGCGAGCGGTGCCATGGCGACGGGCAGCCGGCCGGTGACCATGACGGCGGACCAGGCGAGGACGGGGCGGGTGGCGAGCTCGCGGTAGGACATGGACACGACCGTAGCCCGCCGCCGCCCCGCACCCGGACGGTCAGAACGTCAGCACCCCCCGCGCCACCTTCCCCCGCTCCGCGTCCTCCGCCGCCCGCGCGAACTCCTCCACCGGATACGTCGCCGTCACCAGCTCGTCGAGGAGCAGGGCCCCCGAGCGGTAGAGCTCGGCGTACAGGGCGATGTCCTTCTGCGGCCGCGAGGAGCCGTACCGGCAGCCCAGGATCGACTTGTCCAGGAACATCGCGGCCGGCAGGAAGCTCGCCTCCGCCTTCGGCGCGGTCATGCCGAGCAGGACCGCCTGGCCGTGACGGTCGAGGAGGTCGATCGCGGTCCGGACGAGGCCCGTGTGGCCGACGCACTCGAAGACGTGGTCGGCGCCGGTGGGCAGGATGTCCCGCACGCCGTCGGCGGAGGCGAGGAAGTGCGTCGCCCCGAACCGCCGGGCCACCGCCTCCTTCTCCGGGTTCGTGTCCACGGCGACGATCGTCAGGGCGCCCGCGATCCGGGCGCCCTGGAGGACGTTGAGGCCGATGCCGCCGGTGCCGATGACGACGACGGTGTCGCCGCGGCCGACCTTAGCCCGGTTGAGTACGGCTCCGACGCCGGTGAGGACTCCGCAGCCCATGAGGGCGGCGGAGGTCAGCGGGATGTCCTGCGGGATCTTCACGGCCTGGACCGCCTTGACGACGGTCCGCTCGGCGAAGGAGGAGTTCGAGGCGAACTGGAACAGCGGCTGCCCGTCGCGCGAGAACGGCTGCCCCGGCATCCCGATGGCCTTCCGGCACATGGTCGGCCGGCCCCGGTCGCAGTCGGCGCAGGCGCCGCAGTTCGCGAGCGTCGACAGGGCGACGTGGTCGCCGGGGACGACATGGGTGACACCCGGGCCCACGGCCTCGACGACTCCGGCGCCCTCGTGGCCGAGGACGACGGGCGGCGGGAACGGGATGGTCCCGTCGATGACGGAGAGGTCGCTGTGGCAGAGCCCGGCGGCGGCGATCGCCACGAGCACCTCGCCGGGACCGGGGTCCCGGACCTCCAGGTCGTCGACGACCTGGACCTGCTTCCCGTCGAAGACGACGCCTCTCATGACCCGTTCTCCTTCCCGGCGTTGGGGCGCTGCCCCGCGGCCGCCGCCCTGGCCATCTCCTCCAGCTGCGCCAGCATCGGCATCGGGTCCGTCCCGACCGTCCCGGGCAGGAAGTCCGCGATGCGTTCGGGGGTCCAGCCGCCGCCCTCCGCGTACCCGGCGCGCAGCTCCCTCGGCTGCGCCCAGACCGCGATCTTGGGCCCGGCGATCGTGTACACCTGGCCGGTGATCCTCTCCTCGCGGGCCCGCTCGCTCAGGAGGTAGACGACGAGCGCCGCCACGTCCTCCGGCTCCCCGATCTCCTTGAGCTCCATGGGGACGTTCGCGGACATCCGGGTGCGGGCCACCGGCGCGACGGCGTTCGCGGTGACGCCGTACTTGTGGAGGCCGAGGGCCGCGCTCCGTACGAGCGAGATGATCCCGCCCTTCGCCGCCGAGTAGTTGGCCTGGGCGACGGAGCCCTGGTGGTTGCCGCTGGTGAAGCCGATGAGCGTGCCCGTGCCCTGCTTGCGCATGACGGCCGACGCGGCCCGGAAGACGGTGAAGGTGCCCTTCAGGTGGGTGGCGACGACGGGGTCCCACTCCTCCTCGGACATGTTGAAGAGCATCCGCTCGCGCAGGATGCCGGCGACGCAGACGACGCCGTCGATCCGCCCGTACTCGGCGAGGGCGACATCGACGATCCGCTGTCCGCCCGCCATGGTGGAGATGTCGTCGGCTACGGCGACCGCCGCCCCGCCCGCCGCCTCGATCTCCTTCACGACGGACTCCGCGACCTCCGAGGTCGGCTCGCCGCCCTCGATGGACACCCCGTAGTCGTTGACGACGACCTTCGCGCCCTCCGCCGCGCACGCGAGGGCGACGGCGCGGCCGATGCCGCGCCCCGCCCCCGTCACGGCGACGACCTTGCCAGCCAAGAAGTTCCCCACGCCCGGCCCCTTCCCGCGCTTTCTGACGGTCCGTTAGATTCGTTCGTCGTCAGGATTCTACGGTCCGTCAGATACCGGAAAACAAGACCCCGGAGGCCCCGATGTCTCTCCCCGCCGCCTTCCACGAGATCGCCAAGCGCGTCAACAACTGGGGCCGTTGGGGCCAGGACGACGAGATCGGCACGCTCAACCTGGTCACCGACGAGGTCGTGCGGGAAGCCGTCGCCACCGTCCGCACCGGCCTGCGCGTCCCGCTCGCCGTCGACCTCCAGCAGGACGGCGTGCAGACCGGCATGATCCCCGGCCGGGTCAATCCGCTCCACGTCATGGTCCAGGTCAACCAGGAGCTCTTCGGCCCCGGCACGGTCGCCACCAGCGACGACGCCGTGACCCTCGGCCTGCAGGCCGGCACCCACTGGGACGCCCTGACGCACGTCTCCCACTCGGGCCGCATCTACAACGGCCGCCCCGCCGCCACCATCACCCCGCACGGCCGCTCCGAGTTCAGCGGCATCCACACGGCCCGCCACATCGTCAGCCGCGGGGTGCTCCTGGACGTGGCCGCCGCGAAGGGGGTGGACCGGCTGCCGGGGGACCACGCCGTCACCCCCGAAGACCTCGACGAGGCGGCGGAATTCGGCGGGGTGACCGTGCGGTCCGGGGACATCGTCCTCGTACGGACCGGGCAGATCCAGGCGTACCTGGCCGGGGACAAGCACGGCTACGCGTTCCCGTCACCGGGCCTCTCGGTCCGTACGCCGGAGTGGTTCCACGCCCACGACGTCGCGGCCGTCGCCAACGACACGCTCACCTTCGAGATCTTCCCGCCCGAGATCGAGGACCTCTGGCTGCCCGTGCACGCCCTCGACCTCGTCGAGATGGGCATGCTCCAGGGGCAGAACTGGAATCTGGAGGCCTTGTCCACAGCCTGTGCACAAGAAGGGCGCTACGCCTTCCTGCTCTCCGCGATGCCGGAACCCTTCGTCGGCGGCACGGGCACGCCGGTCGCTCCGGTGGCCATCCTCTGAAAGTCCCGCGGGCGGCGGCGCGCTCGCACGCGCCCCGAGCACGGCACGGCCCGCCGCCACCCGGACGCGACCCGCACACGCCGAGGGCCACGGCCCTCGGCTCCCCTCGCCACGAATCGCTCACCCCAGGGTGGGCAAAACGGAACGAATCGTCAACAGTGCACCCGACCGGGCGACAGCGTCGACACGGTCGTCGACACCGGCGCGACCCGGTCCACCTCGCACCAGATGCTCTTGCCGGCGCCCTCCGGCTGCCAGCCCCACCGGTCCGCGAGACCGTCCACCAGCTCCAGGCCGCGCCCGTTGGTGTCGTCGCCCTCCGCGTGCCGGGGCCGCGGCGGGCGGTCGCTCGCGTCGGCGACCTCGACCCGCACCCCGCTGCCCTCCGCGGCGAAGAGCATCCGCAGCACGGCCGGGCAGCCCGTGTGCACCACGGCGTTGGTCACGAGCTCGGAGATGAGCAGCACCAGCGTCTCGGCGAGCGGCTCGTCATCCCCTATGCCCGACCCGGCGAGCCGCGACCGGGCCCACCTCCGGGCTCGTCCCACCTCTGCCGGGTCCGGCCCGACCTCCAACTGAACCTGAAGCACCTGCACCGCTCACACCATCCGAACCGGCGGACACACCTTTACGGAACGTGATTCCCTTGTGGGACAGCATGGTTGACGTACAGTCACCGCAACAAGCGCTTCGGGCATATTCCAGCGCGAAGGAGTACGCATGGTCCATACTGTGCGACGCACGCTGCGGGTAGTCGAACGCCGGGCGCGAGCGGCGGGCATTCCCGGCCGCGGAGCCGCCGCAGGGGCGACACCGGGACGATCCGGGCCAACGAGCACTCGCATCCCACGGAGCGTACCGGAGGCGGAGGCCGACTCCGGGCCGTGACGGCCCCGCCGAAGGACACAACCCGATATCGACATTCCGTGACGTGCCGCACGCGCAGAGCTACAGCCCGGCGGCCACGGTCTCCTCGGCCCGAGCGGCGGTCATCCCCAGCTCGGCCCGCACCCAGGCGCGCTTCAGATGCAGATGGACATCGGCCTCCCAGGTGAACCCCATCCCGCCGTGCACCTGAAGACAGTCCCGCGCGTTGCGCACGGCGGCGTCGTCGGCGAGCAGCTTGGCCCCGGCGATCTCGACGGGGTCGCCGGTGACGGCGGCGGCCCACACGGCGGCCCGCGCGAGCTCGACCCGCACGAGCATCCCGGCACAGAGATGCTTGACGGCCTGAAACCCCCCGATGACCTGCCCGAACTGCTCCCGCTGCCGGGCGTAGGAGACGGCCATGTCGGTGGTGGCCCGCGCGCTGCCGACCTGCTCGGCGGCAAGCAGGAGGACCCCGTCCGCCGCGGGCAGGCGCTCCACCGTCGTGGGCACCCGATGCAGCGGCGTCAGCGGATCGACCGACCGCACCGGCACGGCACCGCCCACGTCCCCGAGCACCACATCGGCCTCGTCCAGCCAAGGGACCAGCCCCTCGTCCACAGAGGTCACGACAACGGCCCCCTCCGCCGCCCCCGGCACGGACCCCGCCGCCCGATGCGTGGCGACCAACGGCCCCGGCAGCAGCACCCTCCCCGCCTCCTCGAAGACGAGGACGGCCTCGGGCAGCCCGAGCCCGACACCCCCCTCCGCCTCCGGAAGGCACAGCGCGAAGAACCCGGCGTCGCCGAGCTCCCGCCACAGCCCCCGGTCGACGCAGGGCTCGGCGACGGCCTCCCGCAGCGCCTCCCGGTCGAAGCGCCGCGCGAGCAGTTCCCGTACCCCGCGCCGCAGCGCCCGCTGGTCCTCCGTGAGTCGGAAGTCCACGACAGAGTCACCGCCCCTTCGGCAGGCCGAGGATGCGCTCGGCGACGATGTTGCGCTGGATCTGGGAGGTGCCGGCCGCGATGGTGTACGAGAGCGAGGACAGCCGGTCGAGGGTCCAGTCGCGGCCGAGGTCGAGCGCGTCGGGACCGAGGACGGCGGCGGCCGCGTCGTACAGCTCCTGCCGGGCGTGCGAGTAGTGGAGCTTGAAGACGGAGCCGCCCGCCCCCGGCACTCCGCCCGTCGCCTGGGCCTCGCTGACGTTGGCCTGGGTGAGCCGCCACAGCGCCCGGAACTCGGCGGAGAGCCTGCCGAGCCGGCGCCGCAGGAAGGGGTCGTCCCAGGTGCCGTTCTTGCGGGCCGTGCGGGCGAGTTCGCCGAGGAGGCGGCGGCAGGCGACGACCTCGCCGACGAAGGCGGTGCCGCGCTCGAAGGACAGGGTCACCATGGTGACCCGCCAGCCGTCGTTCTCCTCCCCCACCCGGTTGGCCGCCGGCACCCGCACCTCGTCGAGGAAGACCTCGGCGAACTCGGTGGACCCGGCGAGGGTGCGCAGCGGCCGTACGGTGATGCCGGGGGCGTCCATGGGCAGGGCGAGCCAGGTGATGCCCCGGTGCTTCGACCCGGCCTCGGGGTCGGTCCGTACGAGCAGCTCGCACCAGTCGGCGACCTCGGCGTGCGAGGTCCAGATCTTCTGACCGGTGACGACGTACGCGTCTCCGTCCCGTACGGCCCGGGTGCGGAGCGAGGCGAGGTCCGATCCGGCGTCGGGTTCGCTGAAGCCCTGGCACCAGACCTCGTCGCCGCGCAGGATCGGCGGCAGCCATCGGGCGCGCTGGGCTTCGGTGCCCTCGGCGGCGATGGTGGGTCCGGCGTGGAGGAGGCCGACGAAGTTGGCGCCGACGTAGGGCGCGCCGGCGAGTTCGGTCTCCTCCAGGAAGATGAGGCGCTGGGTGGGGGAGGCGTCCCAGTGGGTGTCGGCGTACCCCGCGTCGTACAGCCGTCGCTGCCAGCCGCAGTCGTAGGCGCGGCGCGCCGGCCAGTCGAGGGGGTCGGGGCGCTCGGGGAGGCCCGGCAGGGTGGCGGCGAGCCATTCCCTCAGGCGGGCGCGGTACTCCTCTTCTTCGTCGGTGCAGGAGAGGTCCATCAGACGGTGCCCCGGTCGAGGTCGAGGTCCAGCATGCGGATGGCGTTGCCGCGCATGAGTTTGTAGATCGTCTCGTCGTCGAGGCCCTGGACGTGGTCGAGGGCGACGTCCTTGGTGTGGGGGAAGGTCGAGTCGACGTGCGGGTAGTCGGTCTCGAAGGTGGCGTTGTCGCGGCCCACCACGTCCAGCGAGGCGATGCCGTGCTTGTCGCGGAAGAAGCAGCAGAAGATCTGCCGGTAGTAGTACGTGGACGGGGGCTCGGGGATCAGGTCGCGTACCCCGCCCCAGGCCCGGTGCTCCTCCCAGACGTCGTCGGCGCGTTCGAGGGCGTACGGGATCCAGCCCATCTGGCCCTCGCTGTAGGCGAGCTTGAGCCGGGGGAACTTCACGAGGACGCCGGAGAAGAGGAAGTCCATCATCGAGGCCATGGCGTTGTTGAAGCTCAGCGAGGCCTGGACGGCGGGCGGGGCGTCGGGGGACGCGGCCGGCATCTGGCTGCTGGATCCGATGTGCATGTTCACCACCGTCCCGGTCTCCTGGCAGACGGCGAAGAAGGGGTCCCAGTAGCCGGAGTGGATCGACGGCAGTCCGAGGTGGGTGGGGATCTCGGAGAAGGTCACGGCCTTCACCCCCCGCGCGGCGTTGCGCCGGATCTCGGCGACGGCGAGGTCGATGTCCCAGAGCGGGATGATGCAGAGCGGGATGAGCCGGCCGCCGCTGTCGCCGCACCACTCCTCGACCATCCAGTCGTTGTAGGCGCGCACGCAGGCGAGGGCGACCTCCTTGTCGTGGGCCTCGGCGAAGGTCTGCCCGCAGAAGCGGGGGAAGGTGGGGAAGCAGAGGGAGGCCTCGACGTGGTTGAGGTCCATGTCGGCGAGGCGGGCCTTCGGGTCCCAGCAGCCGCGGCGCATCTCCTCCCGCGTGATCCCCTCCAGGGTCATGTCGTCCCGGTCGAAGCCGACGGCGGCGATGTTGCGCTTGTACGGGAACTTGAGGTCCTCGTAGATCCACCAGTCGGTGGGCGGGCCTTCGGGGTCCATCGTGATCTGGTACTTGCCGGCGACGTAGGCGAGCTCGCCGATGCCGGCCGTGAGGGGCCGGGGCCCGCGGTCGCGGTACTTCTTCGGGAGCCAGGTCTCGAAGAGGTGGGCGGGCTCGATCACGTGGTCGTCGACGCTGATGATGCGGGGCAGTTCCGTCATGGAGCCTCTCCCGGATTCGGCGGACCGTTCCCGGCCCGTTTCTGATGACCCGTCAGATCTGACGGCATCAGGCTAGCCGCGCACCCCTGGACCGACAAGCGCCGGACCTCTACGCTCACCGCACGATCTGACGGAACGTCAGCCAAGAGGAGTACGGACGAGAGGAGTACGGTCATGAACGAGACCGCGCACACGCTCGGCGGGTCCCGGACGCTCTGGGAGCTCGTCGAACGCCGCGCCGCCCTCACCCCCGACCGGCCCGTCCTCCTCCAGGGCGACCGCGTCCTCACCTTCGGCGGACTCCGCGAGCGCGCCGAACGCTGCGCCGCCGGGCTCCACGGGATGGGCGTGCGTCCCGGCACCGTCGTCGCCTGGCAGCTGCCCACCCGCATCGAGACCGCCGTGCTCTCCTTCGCGCTCGCCCGCATCGGCGCCGTGCAGTCCCCGGTGATCCCCTTCTACCGGGACAAGGAGGTCGGCTTCGCGCTGCGCGAGTCGAAGGCGGAGTTCTTCGCGGTCCCCGGAATCTGGCGTGGATTCGACCATGCCGAGATGGCGCGGAGGCTCGGCGCGCGCGGGATCTTCGAGGCGTACTCCCCCGAGAGCCTGCCCGACGGCGACCCGGCCGTCCTGCCGCCGCCGCCCTCCTCCGGCACCGACGTCCGCTGGATCTACTGGACCTCCGGCACCACCTCCGACCCCAAGGGAGTCCTGCACACCGACCGCTCGCTCCTCGCCGGCGGCTCCTGCCTCGCCCACGCCCTCCGGCTCACGGCGGAGGACGTCGGCTCGATGGCCTTCCCGTACGCGCACATCGCCGGGCCCGACTACACGGTGATGCTCCTGCTGTACGGGTTCCCCGCCGTGATGTTCGAACAGTTCGCGCTGCCGGAGGCCCTCGACGAGTACAACCGGCACGGCGTCACCGTCGCCGGCGGCTCCACCGCCTTCTACTCGATGTTCCTCACCGAGCAGCGCAAACAGCCCGGGAAGCCCGTCATCCCCACCCTCCGCCTGCTCGCGGGCGGAGGGGCGCCCAAGCCGCCCGAGATCTACCACGCGGTACGGAAGGAGCTGGGCTGCCAGCTCACCCACGGGTACGGCATGACCGAGGTCCCCATGATCACGATGGGCGACCCCGACGACACCGTCGAGAACCTCGCCGGCACCGAGGGCCGCCCGCCCGCCGGCATGGAGATCCGGATCACCGGCGACGGCGAGGTCCGGCTCCGCGGCGAGGCCGTCTGCCGGGGCTATCTCGACCCGGCGCAGACGGCCGCCGCCTTCGACGAGGACGGCTTCCTCATCACCGGCGACGTCGGGCACCTCACGGCCGGCGGCCATCTCGTCCTCACGGGCCGCATCAAGGACATCATCATCCGAAAGGGAGAGAACATCTCGGCCAAGGAGATCGAGGACCTCCTCCACACGCACCCGGACGTGGGCGACGCCGCCGTCATCGGCCTCCCCGACGCCGAGCGCGGCGAACGCGTCTGCGCCGTCGTCGAACAGCCCCCGGGTGCCACCCCGCTCGCCCTTCCGCAGGTCACGGCCTTTCTGCGGGAGGCCGGACTCTCCGTCCACAAGCTGCCCGAACAGCTGGAGGTGGTGGACGCCCTCCCGCGTAACGAGACCCTGCGCAAAGTGCTGAAGTACAAGCTCAGGGAGCGCTTCGGGGCGGCGCCCAGGTGACCTCCTCCAGAGCCTCCGGCACGTCCTCGTACACGTCGAAGAGGCGCCGCACGCCCAGCGCGGAGAGCACCCGGCCGACGTGCCCGCCGTCCCGGTCCACGGCGTCCACGGCGTCCACGGGAAGGATCAGGCGGAGCCGGCCGCCGCAGGAGCGGAGCAGACGGCGGGACGCGATCAGCACGCCGACACCGCTGGAGTCGCAGAACCGCACGGCCGACAGGTCGATCACCAGGTCGTGGCGGCCGCCCGCGACGGCGTCGTGGACGCGGCGGCGTATCAGGGGGGAGGTGACCAGGTCCAGTTCCCCCCGGACGCGGAAAACCGTCCAGGGGCCGTGCTCGTCCTCGTCGACCTCGATCGTCGTCACGCCGCCCGCCTGCCCCACGAGCAGGCGCCGAAACCCCCGCCGTGAGGGATGACGCTTTCCTTACCATCCGCGTCCGCGTCAAGGGCGCACTTGCGGCAAACAGGAGTGCGTTGTCCGAGCGGCGCATTACTTTGGAGGAGAACCGGGACGGAGGCCCTCATGGCGATGGACACCCCACCGCGCTGGGACCGCAGAATGCAGCAGCGCCTCGCACGCGGGGAGGCCGCTGCCCTCGGCGAGTTCTACGACCGGTTCGCCGCCCTCGTCCACAGCCTCGCCCACCGGGTCCTCGACGACGACGCGGCCGCCGACCAGGTCACCCGCGAGGTCTTCGGCTACATCTGGGAGAACCCCGACTCCTACGACCCGAAGCAGGGCAACATGCGCTCGTGGGTCGCCAAGCTGACCCAGCGGCAGGCCGTGCACCGGCTGCGGCAGGCCGAGACCCTGGCGTACGCGGAGACGGGCCTCGGCTCCGCCGAGGAACTGGAGCAGAAGGTCCACCGCGCCTCGGTCGCCGCCCGCGCCGACTACATCGTGACCTCCATGCCCGCCCCGCTGCGGGCCGCACTCGAACTGGCGTACTTCCAGCGGCGCGACTACCGGCAGACCGCCGCCGACCTCGGCGTCACCGAGGACGAGGCCCGCCGGCGCCTCCGGCTCGGACTCCAGCTGCTCTCCTCCGCCAACACCCGCCCCCTCGAAGGATCCTCGCCGCCCGGCTACGGACGGACACCGTGACCGGGGCGAACGGCGACGCGGACGACGTCGCACGCGCCCCCTGGATACCGGGACCGCGCCGGTCCGCCGACGACCACGCGGACCTGACCGCACGGCTGCCGGAAGAGGCGGAGGAACCGGAGGCGGAAGAGCCCGAGGCGGAGGAGCCGGAGGTACCGGACCTCAGCCACAACGTGCTCAAGTCCCTGCTCGGGGCCTGGGCGCTCTCGGCGTGCTCCACCGGCGAGACCAGGGCCGTCGAGAACCACCTCACCGCGTGCGCGCCCTGCGCCGACGAGGCCCTCCGGCTCCGCGACGCCGTCACGCTCCTCCACGAGGACCGGGACCTCGACCTCGACCCGCTGCTCCGCTCCCGGGTCCTGGAGAACTGCCTGGGCCGCCGCCCCGCCCGTATCCCCGTCCCCGACTGGGTCACCCCGTACGACGCGGAGACCGCCCGGCTCGACGCGCTCCTCCGGGACATCGGCGAGTCCGAGTGGCACACGCCGGTACGGCTCAAGTGGTACGAGGAGGACCAGGTGGTGCGCCGCAAGGCGACCGTCGCGGCGGTCATCGGCCACCTCCTGGCCGTGGACGGCCTGGTGTCGGCGGCGCTCGGCCTCGACGACCCGCTCGGCAGCGGGGTCCCGGAGCTCTCCCCGACGGAACGGACCGAAGCGTTCTGGTCGGCCCTGGACCGGCCGCCGAACCGGTCCCTGCGGGGGCCGTGGCGCGACCAGTCGCACACCCTGATCCGGACGGTCGCCTTCGCGGGGCGGGGCGTGGCGGACCTGACGGTGAACTACAAGGACTTCGCCCTCCCCCTCCGCGACTCCCTCCTGGAGCGGGCCTTCGAGTGCTGGCTGCACGCGGACGACATCGCGACGGCGGTGGCCTACCCGTACGCGCCGCCCAGCGGGGCGCACCTGCACGGCATGATCGACCTCGCGGCCCGGCAGCTCCCCGCGGCCCTCGCGAACCGCCGCCGCACGGGCCTGGCCGGCCCCGCCAAGGAACTCGTCGCGGCGGGCGCGCCGGGGCGCTCGCTCCACCTGGAGGTGGAGGGCGCGGGCGGCGGCCACTGGTACATCTCCCTGGACTCCCCGGCGGCACTCGGCTCACCGGAACGGGCGGTGGCGCAGGTGGCGATGGACGGGGTCGAGTTCTGCCAGCTGGTGGCGGGGCACATCACGCCGGAGGAGGCGGCGGCGGGCCAGGACGGCGACCGTGAGGCCATCAGAGACGTCCTGTCGGCAGCGGCCTCCTTGAGCCGCCTGTAACCCGCGCCGCCGCCCCGTTGTGGGCGCCGGTCCCGCCGGGGCTGTTCCCACCCCGTTGTGGGCATGCGTTCCGCCGGGGCGATTGCCCACACGGGCGGGGGCACCGCCCGCGCCGGGTGCGGGCCCGGAGGTGGGGGCGTTACGCGAAGACGACCGTGCGGCGGCCGTTCAGGAGGATTCGGCGTTCCGCGTGCCACTTGACCGCCCGCGCCAGCGCCTGGCACTCCACGTCCCGCCCGATCGCCACCAGCTGGTCCGGGGTCACCTCGTGCCCCACCCGCTCGACCTCCTGCTCGATGATCGGGCCCTCGTCGAGGTCGGCCGTCACATAGTGCGCGGTCGCGCCGATGAGCTTCACGCCGCGCGCGTGCGCCTGGTGGTAGGGCTTGGCGCCCTTGAAGCTGGGGAGGAAGGAGTGGTGGATGTTGATGATCCGGCCCGAGAGCTGCTTGCACAGGTCGTCCGACAGGACCTGCATGTAGCGGGCGAGGACGACCAGCTCGACGTTCTCCGAGCGGACGAGGTCGAGGAGTTCCGCCTCGGCGTCGGCCTTCGTGTCCTTCGTCACCGGGATGTGCCGGAACGGGATCCCGTACGAGCCCACCAGCTCCTCGAAGTCCCGGTGGTTGGAGACGACCGCGACGATCTCCACCGGCAGCGCCCCGATCCGCGACCGGAAGAGCAGGTCGTTCAGGCAGTGGCCGAACTTCGAGACCATGAGCACGACCCGCATCGGCTGGTCGGCGCGGTTGATCTGCCAGTCCATGGCGTAGGAGTCGCCGACGGCGGCGAAGCTGGCCCGGAGCTTGTCGACCGTCACCGGGGCCTCGGCCGAGAAGTGGACCCGCATGAAGAAGAGACCGGTGTCGCGGTCTCCGAACTGCTGGCTGTCCTCGATATTGCAGCCGGTGATGAAGAGATAGCTCGACACAGCGTGCACGATGCCCTGCTTGTCGGGGCAGGAGAGGGTGAGGACGTACTGGTCGGTCATTCCGCCAGCCTGCCACAAGCGCCCCGCCGGGCGGATCGCCGTCCGTCAGGCGGAACGCCTCAGGACCGCGTCAAGATGCGGAGCACGTCGAGGGAGCGCGGGGGCGTGTCGGGGTCCTCGCCGTCGGCCTGGGCCAGGCGGACGTGGGCCTCGCGGGCGGCACGTACGGCCTCCGGCCAGCCCGGGTGCTGCAGGTAGACGGAGAAGTGGGCGTCCGGGCCCACCTGGTGCATGATCCGCAGCACCCGGAGGACGGCGACGTCGACGAGGGCGGCCTCGCCGGAGTCCCGGAAGATCGAGCCGACGTACTTCTCGGCGGACCAGTTGTCGAGCCAGGTGTCCTCGACGAGGCGGTAGACGGCGTCGGTGACGTCGCCGTACCCGTCCTGGCCGGCCAGCCAGGTCGTCTCGTGGAATCCGGGGTCGGAGAGCATGTGAAGCGCCGAGCGCACGTTGCTGCGCCAGCGCCACCACGGCATGTCGTTGAGCGGCATGCCGCCCATGGTGGAGGAGCGACGGCCGCGACGGGAAGAGTTAACCGAACCGGAGACCGAACCGGGGACTGGACTGGACATCGTTCGATCGTACGTTTCCGTGTCCGGTAAGCGGACTCGCCCCCTCCTCATGCGGCCGCCGCCCCCGTAATTCACCTTCACGTCACCCACCGTTGAACCGCGCTCACTCCCGCGTTACCCGTGGGACGGAAATGTGCATGCCCATGACCGGTAGGCGACTGACCTCACTCCTCGCGTACGTCACGACCGCGGCGACCGGAGCGTCGCTGCTCACCGGGTGCGGCGTTCTCCCTGGGGCCACGGGGGGCTCCAGGGAGCCCGTCACGGTGATGACCTGGGCCCCTGACCAGACCCGAGCGACCAACATGCCCGGAATGCCCGCAATGGCACAGACCTTCGCCCGATGGGTCAACTCCCAGGGCGGCATCAACGGGCACGAACTGCGCGTCCTCACCTGCAACGAGCAGAACAGCACCGCCGGCGCCGCCGCCTGCGCGCGCCGGGCCGTCCGCGAGAAGGCGGTCGCCGTCGTCGGCTCGTACAGCCAGAACGGCCGCGCCTTCATGGCCCCCCTGGAGGCCGCGGACATCCCGTACATCGGCGGCTACGGCATCTCGGAGGACGAGTTCACGAGCCCGCTCTCGTACCCCGTCAACGGCGGGGTGGCCTCGCTCGTCGCCGGGCACGGCATGCAGCTCGCCGACTCCTGCGAGAAGGTCTCCCTCGTCCGCCCCGACACCACCGCCGGGGACAAGCTCCCCGACTTCCTCAACTCCGGCCTGCGCAAGGCGAGTCACCGGAGCGCCGTGGACATCCCGGCCATGGAGGACGCCGCCGAGTACACCCAGCAGGCAGGCCGCGCCCGCACCCGGGCCGGCGACGAGAAGGGCTGTGTGACCGCCGTCCTCGGCGAGCGCACCCAGACCTTCTTCGACTCCTTCCGCCGGCTCCCCGCGCAGCAGGAGGAGACGCAGAAGCGCGATGCCGTCCGGATCTCCTCGGTCCTCGGCAGCGTCGACCAGCCCGTCATCGACCGCACCGGCGGCGCCCACAGCCCCTTCGAGGGCGCGTACGTCACCGGCTGGTACCCGGCGGCGGGCGACAAGAGCTGGGCGCCGATGCGCAAGGTCATCCAGGAGCACGCCTTCGCCGACAACCGGGTCGACCCGGCCGACACCGGCGTGCAGACCACCTGGATCGCGTACACGGTCCTCAAGGAGGTGATCGAGTCCCTCGACGAGGACACGATCACGGCCGGGCAGATCACCCGCGCCCTCGACCGGGGCGAGCGGATCGACACCGGCGGCCTCACCCCCAGCCTGCGCTGGAAGTACGAGGACCTGCTCGGCGCCCCCGGCTTCACCCGGATCGTCAACCACGAGGTGACGTTCCAGGTGGTCCGCGAGGGGCGGCTCGTGGCGCAGAAGCCCGGTTTCGTCGACGTCGGCGAGACCGTCCTCAGCGCCCCGTGAGCCCGCTCGGGCCCAGGCCGCTCAGGCCCGGGCCCGCTGGGCACCGGGCCTGCTCAGAGCTGCGTCCAGCTCCGCTTCTCCAGTCCGTACTTCACGGCGGTCGGGTTCCACAGCCCGGCCGCCGTCTTCTTGGCGGCGCTGGCCTCACCGCTCTTCGCGTCGCCCGCGGCCTTCTGGCTGGTCGAGCGGGCCTGGCCGCCCTTGCAGGCCTTCTTGCCCTTCATCTGGAGGGCCCAGGCCGCGTAGTGGTCGTCGGCGGCGGCCGAGGCCTGCCAGGCCTTGGTGAGCGCCGCCGTCAGCGCCGCGTTGTCCGGGATCTTGTCGACCGACAGCGCCTCGAGCTTGGTGATCAGCCCGCGACGCTGCTCGGCGGCGCCCTTCAGATCGCTCGCGGCCTTGTCGAGGTTCTTGCACTGGCCGATGGCCGCGACCGAGCTGATCACCGTCTCACGGCTGCTGCTGCTGGTCGCGAGCAGCTTGCTGAGCTCCTGCGCCTGCGGCTCCGCCGGGTCGGCCGGCTTCTCCGAGGGCTCGGCGGAGGCGGACGGCGCGGCGGAGCTCGCCGCCACGTTCTGGCCGCCCGCCTTGGGGTCCTTCTCCTCGTCCCCGCCGCTGAGCAGCGCGCCGGCGCCGAGGCCGACGACCGCGCAGCCGACGACGACGGCGGCGATCAGCGCGAGCGGCGACTTGCGGCGCGGCGCGGGCTCGTCGTCGTCGTAGTAGGCGTCCTGGAAGCCGTACTGCTGCTGAGGCTGCTGGTGCTGCTGGGGGTGCTGCTGGTACGGGGCCGGGCCCGGCTGCTGGTAGCCCTGCGGCGCGGGCGGCTGCTGGGGCGGCCGCGGGGCCTCCGTGCGGAAGAGGTTGTCGAACTCGGCGGGCGGCTGCCGCTCACCGGGCGTCTGCGCCGGCACGGGGGCGATGTACTGGGTCGCGTCCGAGGCGCCGGCCGGGGCGGGCCCCTGGTGGGCAAGCGGGCCCGTGCCGAGGAACTGGGTGTCGGAGCCCCCGCCCTGCTGCGGCGGCACCGGCGCCATGTGCTGCGTGGCCTGCATGTCGCCGGCGGCCGGGGCGGCCGGCCCCGGGTAGCCGTAGCCGGGCTGCGGCGCGGCGGGGGCGCCCGGGCCGGGGTAGCCGTACCCCGGCTGCGGGGCGGCCTGCGCCGGCGGCATCCCGCCCGGCTGCGGCGGCATCCCCTGCACCGGCGGCATCCCGCCGGGGACCGGCGCCATGTGCTGGGTCGCCTGCATGTCACCGGCGGCCGGGGCACCCGGCCCCGGGTAGCCGTAGCCGGGCTGCGCCGGGGCCTGCTGCGGCGGTATCGGCGGCAGGTACTGGGTGGACTGCATGTCGGCGGCGCCCTGCGGCGCCTCCGGAGGCAGCGGCTGCGCGGGCGGCAGCGGCTGCCCGCCCTGCTGACCACCTGCGGGACCCCAGGCGCCGCCCCACGGCTGACCGCCGCCATGCTCCGGACCCTGTCCGTTCTGCGTCACCGGGACTCCCACTGATGGACCAACCTACGGAATCGTCGGCTCACGCTACCGGGTGCCGACTGGGCTCCGCACACACGTGTGAGACCGGTTACACAACCCGTTTACGAAACACCCTTGAGCGTCCAGGCCCGTGCGGCGGATCGGGGCCGGACGGGCCCTAGGCGGCGTACAGCTCCATCCGCGCACCGAACTCCCGTACCACCGGCTCCCCCGCGTACGGCTCCAGGCGCTCCCTCAGATCGTCCAGGTACTCCGCGCCCCGCGACGACCGCAGCGTGCCGAGCAGTTCGAGCGCCTGCGTGCCCGTCCGGCAGGCCTGCTCCACCTCCCGCTGCTGGACCTGCGCCGAGGCGAGCAGCGCGAGGCCGATCGCACGCCGCCGGGCCCGCGACTCCGGGTGCCCGGCGATGGACTCCTCGGCCGCCCGGGCCGCCGCCTCCGCCTGCCCCAGGTCCCGGTGGCAGTGCGCCAGTTCGTCCGCGAGGTAGGCCGCGTCGAAGTGGGCGATCCACGCCGGGTCGTCGCCCGCCTCCGGATCGGCCAGGTCGAGGGCCCGTACGGCGCGGCCCGCCGCCGTCTCGAAGGCCCGCGCATCGCCCATCAGCGCGTGCCCGCGCGCCTCCGCCGCGAGGAACATCGCCTCCGCGCGCGGCGGCACCTTCCCGCGCGCGCCCTCCTGCGCCGCCCGCGCCAACTGGGCGATCTCCCGCGGGTTGCCGAGCTGCGCGGCCAGGTGGCTCATCGAGGCGGCGAGGACATAGCCGCCGTACCCCCGGTCCCCCGCCGCCTGAGCGAGCCGCAGCGCCTGGATGTAGTACCGCTGCGCGAGCCCCGGTTCACCGGTGTCCACCGCCATGTACCCGGCGAGCTCGGTCAGTCGGGCGACCGCCGCGAACAGCTGCCGGCCCACCGCCTCCCGGTACGAGCCCGACAGCATCCCCGACACCACGCTGTTGAGGTAGTGCACGACCACCGGCCGCACATGGCCGCTGCCGAAGCGCCGGTCGAGGTCGACGAGCGCGGCCGTCATCTCCCGTACGGCCGCCACGTCCGCGACCCCGACGCGGGCCCCCGCCATCCGCGCCACGTGCGCGTCGGGCCCCGTGATCAGCCAGTCCCTGCTGGGCTCGACGAGCGCGGAGGCCGCCACGGTCGAGCCGTTCAGGAAGTCCCTGCGCCCCACGTCGCTGCGCCACAGCTCGCAGACCTGCTCGATCGCCCCGGGCACGGTCGGCGCGAACTGGAGTCCCACCCCGGCGGCGAGGTTCCGGCCGTTGGCCATGCCGACCTCGTCGATCGTGACCGTACGGCCCAGCTTGCGGCCCAGCGCCTCCGCGATGATCCCGGGCGCCCGGCCGCGCGGCTGCTGACCGCGCAGCCAGCGCGCCACCGACGTCTTGTCGTAGCGCAGGTCGAGGCCGCGCTCCGCGCCGACCATGTTGACCCTGCGGGCGAGGCCGGCGTTGGAGCAGCCGGCCTCCTGGATGAGCGCCTGGAGCCGTTCGTTGAGCTGACGCGGAACGAGTGGCCTGGCTGCCATGAGTACCCCCTGAGGCCGTGCGGTGATCACGAGAGAACTGATCAATGCCCGGCGAATATGCGGTCAATGCAGATGTGAACACGCGAAACCGGACACGTCGGCCACGAGGATGCGACCACCCCCCGCCGCCGGCGCCCCCACCTCTGCGTACCCACCCCCGCTCCCCGGCCCTCCGCGCGCCCCCGCCAGTGCACCCATGCGCCCCGCGTGCAGGATCGATGCGTCAACACACCCTCCGCCACGCCCGTAACCCCAGGTGGCGGGGGAAGTTGTGCTCACCGTGGAAGAGACCATGGGAGTCACGGAAGCCGCACAGATCCCCAAGCAGCGGGGCGAGCAGCTGCTGGACAGCGCCGTGCGGTACGCGGAAGAGCGGCACTGGGACGTGTTTCCCGGGACCTGGCTGGAAGTCGTCGAGGGCAAGGAGCGCTGCTCCTGCGGCGCGGACGCGTGCGCCGTGCCCGGCGCCCACGCCGTCAGGCCCGACTGGTCGACCCAGGCGACCGGCAGCGGCGTCGGGGCGCGGCGGATGTGGTCGAAGACCCCGAAGGCCTCGATCCTGCTGCCGACCGGCCGCACCTTCGACGCGATCGAGGTGCCGGAGACCGCCGGCTTCCTGGCGCTCGCCCGCATGGAGCGCATGGAGCTGACGCTCGGCCCCGTGACCTGCACCCCGGACCGCCGGATGTACTTCTTCGTGCTGCCCGGCGCCGCCACCAAGGTGCCGGACCTGGTCCGCAAGCTCGGCTGGGCCCCGGCCTCCATCGACCTCGTCACACGCGGCGAGGGCCACTACGTGGCGGCCCCGCCCACCCGGATCGGCGGCTTCGGCGCGGTGCAGTGGGCGCGGCGCCCCACCCCGGCGAACCGCTGGCTGCCGGACGCGGAAGAGCTGATCAGTGCCCTCGCGTACGCGTGTGGCCGGGAAGCGGCCGAGGCGAGGGGCCGCGCGCAATGACCCGGTGGCCTGGCGCGGCCCGGTCGTAGGGTGGCCCCCGTAAGTGTTACGGGGACCATCGAAGGGTTGACGGACCATGCCTGACCAGGCATTTGACGGAGCGTTCGACGCGGCGGGCGCCGCACCGGGGGACGGTGCGGCGCCCGCCGTGCGTGTCGAGGGGCTGTGGAAGCGTTTCGGACAGCAGATCGCGGTGAACGGGATCGATCTCGTCCTGCCCGCCGGCCGTTTCATCGGGCTCGTGGGGCCCAACGGCGCCGGCAAGACCACGACCCTCTCCATGATCACCGGCCTGCTGCGGCCCGACCACGGACGGATCCTCGTCGCCGGCCACGACGTGTGGGCCGACCCGGAGTCGGTCGCGCGGGTCAAGGCCCGCATCGGGATCCTGCCGGAGGGCCTGCGGCTCTTCGAGCGCCTCTCGGGCCGTGAGCTCCTCGCCTACAGCGGCCGGCTGCGCGGGCTGCCCGGCCCCGAGGTCGACAAGCGGGCCGCGCAGCTCCTCGACGTGCTCGACCTGACCGGCTCGCAGAACAAGCTGGTCGTCGACTACTCGACCGGCATGCGGAAGAAGATCGGCCTCGCGGCCGCGCTCCTCCACAACCCCGAGGTCCTCTTCCTCGACGAACCCTTCGAGGGCGTCGACCCGGTCTCCGCGCAGACCATCCGGGGCGTCCTGGAGCGGTACACCTCCTCCGGCGCGACCGTCGTCTTCTCCAGCCACGTCATGGAGCTCGTCGAGTCGCTCTGCGACTGGGTCGCCGTCATGGCCGGCGGCCGGATCCGCGCCCAGGGCCCGCTGGCCGAGGTGCGGGGCTCGGCGCCCTCGCTCCAGGAGGCGTTCCTGGAGCTCGTCGGCGCGAACGGCCGCGCGGCGGCCGGGGACTCGCTGGACTGGCTGGGCGGCGGGGCGGGCACGGGCACGGGCGGTACGCAGCGATGAGCGCCGCCACCCCTTCCGTACCGGCGACGCCCGCCCCCGTACCGTCCCTCACGTCCGTGTTCGTACGGCTCAAGCTGTCGCTGCTGCGGAACGGGCTGCGGCAGTCCGGCGGGCGGACCGCCGCGTACATCACCTCGATGGTCTTCGGCAGCCTCCTCACCGTCGGCCTGCTCCTCGCCTTCGTGCTGATGCGGGGCAGCGCGGACGCCGACACCGTCGCGGTCCTCGTCACCGGGGTCCTCGCGCTGGCCTGGACGGTCATGCCGCTGTTCATCCCGAGCGGCGACGAGACCCTCGACCCCTCGCGGCTCGTGATGCTGCCCCTGCAGCCCCGGCCACTGGTCCGGGCACTGCTCGTGGCCTCCCTCGTCGGCGTCGGCCCCGTCCTCACCTTCGTCCTGGTCCTGGGCGCGGCCCTGGCCGTCGCCCACGGCGCCGCCGGCACCGTCCTCGCCGTCCTCGCCGTCCCGCTCACGGCGGTGACGTGCGTGGCGCTGTCCCGGGCCGTCGCCGCCGCCAACGTCCGGCTCCTCACCTCCCGCAAGGGCCGCGACCTGGCCCTGCTGAGCGGCCTGGTCATCGCGGTCGGCATGCAGTTCGTGAACTTCGCCGCCCAGCGGCTCGGCCAGGCCGGGGGCCTGGAGTCCCTCGAACCGGCCACGGCCGTCGTCGGCTGGCTCCCGCCGGCCGCCGCGATCGGCGCGGTCGACGCCGCGAGCCGGGGCGACTACGCGGTGGCCGCGGCCCGTCTGCTGCTCACGGCGACCACCCTCGCGGGCCTCGTGCACTGGTGGCAGCGGAGCCTCGTGCGGTTGATGGTCGAACCGGACGGCTCCACGATCGGCGCGGCCTCCGACGCGAAGACCGAGAAGAAGAGCGGTACGGGGCTGCTCGCCCGGATCCTGCCGGCCGGGCGCACCGGCACCGTCATGGAGCGCACCCTGCGGTACGTCTGGCGGGACCCGAAGACGAAGGCGGGCTGGGTGACCTCGCTCGCCGTCGGTCTGATCGTGCCGCTGTTCAACGCCATCCAGGGTGCGGGCTCCGTCTACTTCGCGTGCTTCGCCGCCGGCATGCTCGGCATGCAGATGTACAACCAGTTCGGCCAGGACGGCTCGGCGTTCTGGATGGTCGCGCAGACCATCTCGACCACGGCCGACGCGTACGCCGAACTCCGGGCCCGGGCCCTGGCCCTGCTCTCGGTCACCGTCCCGTTCACGCTGCTCACCACGACGGTGACGGCCGGCGTCCTCGGCGCGTGGTCGCAGCTCCCGCAGGCCTTCGGCCTGGCGCTCGGCCTGCTCGGCGCGATGGTCGGTACGGGCGCGGTGACCTCGGCGGCCTTCCCGTACTCGATCCCCCAGGACAGCGGCTACAAGAACGTCGCGCCGGGGCAGGGCGGCCTGGCCTGGATGTCGATCATGGGCGGCATGATCACGGCCGGCGTGCTGTGCTCCCCGCTCATCGCCGCGACGATCTACCTCCACGTCTCCGACCAGCATTCCCTGCTGTGGCTCCTCCTCCCCGCCGGCCTGCTCTACGGCGCGCTGCTCGTCCTCGCGGGCCTCAAGCTGGCGGCCCCGCGCACGGCGAGGCGGCTGCCGGAGATCCTGGCGTCGGTCAGCAAGGGCTGACGCCTCGGCCCGCCAGCACGCGCGCGAGGGCGGCGCGACCGGCCGGACCCCAGGTCGGCTTCCCGCCCGGGAGGCCGCGGTCGCCGGCGCGGCCGATGCCGATGAGCCCGGCCGCCCGGAGCAGGGCCCAGCCACGGGCGCGACGGACGGCGGCGTCGTCCACGCGCGCGTGGACATTTTCGGGGCCGTCCACGCGCGCGTGGGTCTCTTCGGGGGCGTCCACGCGCGCGTGGGCGCTTTCGGAGGGCTCCTCGGGGCCGCCTTCGGGGCCGTCCTGGCTCCCGTACGCACGGAAGAAGCGTCCCGCCGCGCCCTCCGGCAGGAGCAGCCACGCGGCCGAGAGATCGGTCGCCGGGTCGCCCGCGCAGAGTTCGCCGAAGTCGAGGACACCGGTGAGGGTGCCGTCCGCGACGACGACGTTCGCGGGGTGCAGGTCCCCGTGCAGCCAGACCGGCGGGCCCTGGGGGCCGGGGGCCGCGAGGGCGTCCTCCCACACCCGCCGGACGGCCGCCGGGTCGGCGCACTCCGCCAGGAGCGGGAAGCCGGCCTCGAACCCCGCCACGAACCCCGCGAGGGGAACGCCCCGGTCCGGGTTGGCGGGAGCGTCCTCGGGCGCCTCGCGGTGCAGCGCCCGCAGGAAGCCGCCGAGGGCCTCCGCCGCGTGGTCTCCGCGCGTGACCGGCACGGCGTCGCCCGGCTCGCCCGGGACCCAGCGGGCGACCGTCCAGGTCCCCGGGAAGCGCGCGGACGGCTCCCCGGTGCGCACGGGGGCGGGTACGGGCAGCGGGAGCAGCGGCGCCAGGGCCGGCAGCCAGCGGTGCTCCTTGCGCAGCAGGCCCGGGGCGCGTTCGGTACGGGGCATCCGTACCGCCAACTCGTCGCCGAGCCGCCACATCTGGTTGTCCCAGCCGCCCGGCACGCGCTGCAGCGGCAGCTCCGCCAGGTCCGGGTGCTGGTCGCGGAGCAGCGCCCGTACGAGCCCCTCGTCGAAATCCACGGCGTCCCCCATGATGACTTCTCCGTCCGATCGTCAACCGGCTTGGAGCGTACGCATGGAGGGCCCCGCGACGAGCCGGAGACGGCCGGTGCGGCGCGGCTTCGGACGCCGGTGCCTGCACCCGTACCGGCCGAAATCCCTTTGCCCGGGTGACCGGTGCGGAGGATCCTCCCGGCATGAACCCTTCACCTGAGACGGTCATCGAGCTCGACGGCGGGCTCGTGCTCCGCGCGTTCCGGGGCGAGGCGGACCTGCCGGAGTTCTCCCGGGTCGTCGACGAGTCGGTGGAGCACCTGCGCCCGTGGATGCCGTGGGTCGCCGAGCACGGCAACGGAGAGACCGCCCGCTTCCTGGCGTCCCGGGCGGAACAGTGGGCGAGCGGCGGGGCGTACAGCTACGCGATCGTGCTCGACGGGGCGGTCGTCGGCTCCTGCGGGCTGCACCGGCACGACGACACGCCGGACGGCACGGTCGAGCTCGGCTACTGGCTGCACCCGGCCGCGACCGGCCGGGGCCTCGCGACGCGCGCCGCGCGGGCGCTCGTCGAGCAGGCGTTCCGCCTCCCGGGCGTCACTGCCGTCGAGATCGTCCACGACGTCGCCAACCACGCCAGCGGCGCCGTCCCCTCCCGCCTCGGCTTCACCGCCCACCTCCGCCGCCCGCACGAGCCCACGGCCCCGGCGGAGACGGGCGAGGACCAGGTGTGGCGCCTGAGCCGCTGAACGGCGTTCCCTACGATGCGCGGGTGGCGCGATTCGACGAGGTGAAGACGGCGTTCTGGGGCGAGGGCCGGTACGGGGTCCAGGCACCGCTGACCGACGCGGCCGTCCGGGACGCGGAGGCCCGGCTCGGCGTCCGCCTGCCGGCGTCGCTCCTGGAGCTCCTGCGGGTGCGGAACGGCGGAGACGTGGCGGAGTCGTGGAACGCGTACCCCACGGTCGTACCGACCTCGTGGAGCGACGACCACGTCCCGTTCGACGTGCTGATGGGCATCAGGTGTGTGGACGGCCACGATCTGTCGATCCTCGACTCGACCTACCTGATCGAGGAGTGGGACCTGCCGTCCCCCTGCGTCCTGCTCTCCGGCGACGGCCATACGTGGATCGCACTCGACTACCGGGCGTGCGGAACGGACGGGGATCCGTCCGTCACGTGGTTCGATGCGGACGACGCGTCCGAGCTTTCCCTGGCCCGGGACTTCCGGACCTTCGTCGAGGGGCTGAGGGCGGCGACGTCGTTCGACGACGGAGAGGGCTGAGGGGGCGCCGTTTCCATCGCCCTCCCCTCCTTCGGGGTCTCCCCCGCCGCCTGGGACTCCTTCGTCGCGGCGCTGTGAACGCCGAGGGCCTCCACCCCCGGCCGGGGGTGGAGGCCCTCATCAGGCTCACCGGTCAGAACGCGCCGTTCAGGCCCCACCAGTTGCCGTCCGCGGGTTCGCCCGCCGACAGTGCGCCGGTGCCGAGGCCTCGGTACGAGACCCGCCAGCCCGGGTTGCCCGGGTAGCCGTAGATGACGTACGCGCTGTTGGTGATCGTCCCGAGGTCGACGCGGCCGTCGCCGCTGAAGTCACCGACGGCGATGAACGTGTCCATCACGTTCCAGCCGCCGGAGCCGATCAGCTTGCGCGCGCCCAGGGTGCCGGTCGAGGTGCCCGGGTACAGCCACAGCTTCCCGGTGGACGCCTCGCGGGCCATCAGGTCGACGCGGCCGTCGCCGTTCGTGTCGCCGGGTCCGGCCAGGGCGTTCATGCTGTTCCAGCCGCCAGTGCCGATCAGTTTGCGGGCGCCCAGGGTGCCCGTCGAGGTGCCCGGGTACAGCCACAGCTTGCCCGTGGACCTCTCGACGGCCAGGAGGTCGGCGCGGCCGTCCCGCGAGAGGTCGCCGACGGCGGTGATCCTGGTCATGCCGTTCCAGCCGCCGGTGCCGATCAGCTTGCGGGTGCCGAGCGAGCCCGTGCCCGTACCGGGGTAGAGCCACAGCTTGCCCGTCGACTTCTCGCGGGCGATGACGTCCTCGCGGCCGTCGCGGCTGAAGTCACCGTGACGGACGAGTGCGTTCATTCCGTTCCAGCCACCGCTGCCGATCATCCGGCCGGAGCCGTCGCCCGGCAGGAACCACAGCCGGCCCGCCAGGTCACGGACGATGACGTCGGCCTTGCGGTCGGCGTTCATGTCGCCGAACCCGGCCGCACGCGGAGACGTCTCCGCGTACCACCACGGGTAGGCGTTGTCCGAGCACTCGCGTTCCGTGCTGACGAGTTTCAGCGAGCTGGTGCTCGGGGTCGGGTCGCCGTCGTAGCCGTTGCCGTCCATCGGGTCCAGGGACCAGTAGGTGCCGAGAGCGTAGTTCTCCTTGTCGTAGAGGCAGACGATCTTCGAGGTCCGGTTGACCTGCGACTTGAACGTGTTGTTCCACGCCCCCAGGGTCGGCAGCGACTTGTTCGTCTTGAACATCGTGCCCGTGGCGTTGTCCGACTTCCAGGCGCAGAAGTAGCCCCTCGGGCAGTCGCTGCTCGCCGCCTGCGCGGGGGCGGCGGTCGCCGCCCCGAGGACCCCCAGGGTCGCCAGGCCCAGCAGTGACGCCAGGCCGCGTTTCATCACCGTACGCAAAACTTTCCCTCCCCAAGGCCGTGCGCGGGGACGGTGTCCGCCCCCGCGCACGGGTTTCAGTTCGCGTCGGGCATCAGAACGCGCCGTTCAGGTCCATCCAGTTCGCGTCCTCGGGAGCGCCCGGGTTCAGCGCGCCCGTGCCCTTGCCGGAGTAGAGGACCAGACAGCCCACTCCGCGGCATCCCTCGCCAACGTAGTTGCTGTTGGTCACGGTGGCGAGGTCGTTTCGGCCGTCGGCGTTGAAGTCGCCGACCGCGAGGAACGAGGCCATGACGTTCCAGCCGCCGGAGCCGATCAGGACGCGCGAGCCGACACCGCCCGTGGCGGTGCCCGGGTAGAACCACAGCTTGCCCGTGGAGCCCTCGCGGGCGATCAGGTCGGCCCGGCCGTCGCCGTTCATGTCGCCCGGCGCGACCAGCGCGTTCATCGCGTTCCAGCCGCCGCTGCCGATCAGCTTGCGCGTGCCGACGCCGGTGCTCGTGCCCGGGTACAGCCACAGCTTGCCCGTGGACTTCTCGACGGCGAGGAGGTCCGAGCGGCTGTCGCCGGTCAGGTTGCCGAAGGCGGTGATCTGGTTCATGCCGTTCCAGCCGCCGGAGCCGATCAGCTTCCGCGTGCCGACGGCGCCGGTGCCCGTGCCCGGGTACAGCCACAGCTTCCCGGTGGACGCCTCGCGGGCGATGACGTCCTCGCGGCCGTCGCCGGTGAAGTCGCCGTGGCGGCTGAGGGCGTTCATGGCGTTCCAGCCGCCGCTGCCGATCAGGCGTCCGGTGTTGTCACCCGGCAGGAACCACAGGCGGCCTGCCTTGTCGCGGACGATGACGTCCGACGTCCTGTCGGCGTTCATGTCGCCGAAGCCCGCCGCCTTGGGGGCGGCGTACGCGTGCCACTCCGGGTACGCGGGCAGGACGCACTCGCGCTCGGTGGGGACGAACTTCAGCGAGCTGACCGAGTTGCTGCCGGGGCCGCCCCACTCGCTGCCCGAGGGGCTCGAAGCCCAGACGGAGGTGCCGCCGTTGACGTCGTAGTTCGGGGCGTCGTACAGGCAGGCGAACTTGCTCGTGCGGTTCACGACCGAGCGGAACGTGTTGTCCCAGGTCCCGAGCGTCGCCGTGTTCACGTTCGTCTTGTACATCGTGCCGGTGCCGTTGTCGGTCTTCCAGGCACAGAAGTAGCCGGACGGGCAGTCGCTGACGGCGGCCTGCGCCGGCGCCACGCCCGCGCCGAGGAGGCCGAGCGAGGTGAGCCCCAGCGTCGTGGCCACCGTGGCCACGCGCCGCAGCAAGGAATTGCGCATTGAGTTCCCTCCCACCGGCGCGGAGACGTGCTGCTCGACGCGCCGTGGGAGGGACCGTACCGCGCCGGGTCTCCCGCGTCACCGTAGGGGTCCCGTTTCCGGAATGCCTCGTTCCTTGGGTCTCCGGGTCAGGGGGTCAGCACCCCGTTCAGGAAGGGCTCCACCGCCTCGCTCCAGGCCTCCGGGTGGGTGTAGTGGAGGAGGTGGCCGGCGTCGGGGATCTCCGCGTACGCCCCGTGGGGCAGGACCCGGACCATCTCCTGGGCCTCGGCGCGGCCCAGTTCGCCGTCGAGGCCGCGGACGACGAGGGTGGGGCAGCGGACCTGGGCGAGGGAGTCCCAGTGGGCGTCGTGGACCCAGGTCTCGCGGGAGGTCAGCATCTGCTCCGGGTCGAAGACCGGGCGCCAGCCGTCGGGGTGCTCGGCCATCACCTCGGCGAAGAACGCGCCCCGCGCCGGGTTCGGGGTCTCCACCCAGGGGTCCTCGTCGCCGAACCAGCGGTGGACCGCCTCCAAGGAGGGGAAGGGCGCGGGCCAGTCACGGAACCAGTCCTGCCAGGCGCGCTGCGAGGCCGCACCGAGGGCCGAGGCACGCATGTCGCAGATGACGAGGGCGCGGACGAGGTCGGGACGCTCGGCGGCCAGCTGCCAGGCGGTCAGGGCGCCCATGGAGTGGCCGACGAGGGTGACGGGGCCGAGTCCGAGCTGCTCGACGACGGCGGCGGCGTCCGCCACGTACGCCTCGCGCGTGAAGGGGCCGCCGGCGGGCTTCTCGCTCGCGCCGTGTCCGCGCTGGTCGAGGGCGACGATCCGGTGGCCGCCGGTGAGGCGGCGGACGGCGGGGGCCCAGTGGCCCGCGTGGCCCATCAGGCCGTGGAGGAGTAACACCCCGGGGGCGGGAGCCTGCGGTCCGGGGGCCTGCGGGGCTCGTGCGGGGCGGGGGACGGGCCGGCCGCCGGGGCGCCCCGCGGTGTCCGGGCCGGGCTGCGGGACGATCCCCGGCCCGCCGGGCCCGGCCGTGTGGTCCCAGGCCGCCAGCCGGACGCCGTCGGCCCCGGTGACGTCGAGTCGTCGCACCATGGATCCGGCACCCCCTCTTTTCCGTCGAACCTCGCCAGACTATCGAACTCGCATTCGAAAATGCGCTCCTGCCACACAACACCCCTCGTTCGAGTGACAGGGCTCAAGGATTGACGCGCGCTGCCGAGGGGAGATCTTGAACGGGAGGCGGACCGCTCGGGGAAAAACGGTCCGAGGGGAATGACCTTGAGAGCTCGGGGCTCCAGGTCAGCACAGGGGAGGACAGGCCCCGGCGCCGGAAGGCGCCGGGGCCCTCTGCCGTCCGCGGTCCGCGATCCCCTGCCGTCCGTAGCCCTCATGGCCCCACCCCCGCACCCGCTCAACGCCCCGCCCCCACCAGCGTGGCACGGCAAGGGCGTGGGCGTGGCGATTCCGGCGTAAAACGGGGCGCACGACGGTTCGTTGACCCGCCGAGGCCGAGCCGATACGGGTTCGTGACCCCACCCCGTACAACCAACGCCCCGGACTGTGGATCAATCTGATCATGCTCAGTTCACAGGTCCTCGCGAAGGGCGACGCCGACGCGATCCTCGACCCCGACGTCCTCACCCTCAAGCGCGACCGGCTGATCACCCGCATCCCCCTGGCCGTCGTCCAGGAGGTGCACGCGCGCGGCGACAAGGCCGTCGAGGTCGTCCTCACCGACGGCGCCACCCACCGCATCGAGGGCGGCAACGCGTACGCCACCAGCGCCTTCCTCACCGCCCTGACCAACGCCCTGCCCGAAGAACGCGACCCGGCCGGCAGCGCCCTCGTCACCACCGAGGAGGACGGGTTCACCCTCAAGATGTGGCAGGCGTGGACCGGGGGCGCGGCGATCGTCGCCGCCTACGGCGGCTACGTCTGGTGGACCACGTCCGCGCACGGCGGCGGCATGGGATTCGCCGCCTTCTTCGGACTCTTCGCACTGCTCATCGGCCTGCTCTCCACCGGGGGCGTGATCGCGAGCGTCATCGACAAGGTGGTCCTCGCCCGGCGCGGCATCATCGTCGTCGCCAAGCGCGCGTACTACCCGAACGGCAAGAAGACCCGGTACTACACGTTCACCGACACCAGCGGCAACGAGTACCAGCAGGACGCCCCCCACCGCGTGACGGAGAACATCCACGTCGTCTACGACCCGGAGAAGCCGGCCCGGCACGCCGCCCGCGAGACGGTCTTCATGATCGTCCTGAAGCACACCTCCGGCGGCGCCCCCGTCACGTACGGACGACCGCGCGAGCTCAGCGCTTCGCGACGAACACGTGCGCCGCGACCTCCGCGTCCAGCTCCGCCGCCTCGCCGCTGCTGCCCACCAGGACACCGCCCGGCGACTCCGACACCGACACCACCGAGCCGGGCTGCACGCCCGCCCTCCGCAGCGTGTACATCAGCTGGGCGTCCGTCTGGATCGGCTCGCCGATCCGGCGCACGACCACCGTCTTGCCGCCGCTCGCGTCCAGGTCGGCGAGGGACACCATCGAGTCGTCGAGGAAGGCCTCGGCCTCCGCCTTCTCGCCCAGCTCCTCCAGACCCGGGATCGGGTTCCCGTACGGCGACTCCGTCGGGTGCCGCAGCAGCTCCAGGACCCGCCGCTCCACGGCCTCGCTCATCACGTGCTCCCAGCGGCAGGCCTCGGCGTGGACCTGCTCCCACTCCAGGCCGATCACGTCCACGAGCAGACACTCCGCGAGACGGTGCTTGCGCATCACCCGGGTGGCGAGACGACGGCCCTCGTCCGTGAGTTCCAGATGGCGGTCACTCGCCACGGCCACCAGGCCGTCGCGCTCCATCCGGGCCACTGTCTGGCTCACCGTCGGGCCGCTCTGGTCGAGCCGCTCGGCGATGCGGGCACGCATCGGGACCACACCCTCCTCCTCGAGCTCGAGGATGGTGCGGAGATACATCTCCGTTGTGTCGATCAGTCCGGACATACGTGCCCCTCGATGAGTCGTGCGCTGGCCCTGCCCCAATTCTTGCGCATCGGACCGACAACCGGGCCGCGCCGGGTGAGGCGGTATTGACAGAGCAATGGTCCAGACCGCACCGTGATCGGCGACCACGAGGACGAGAAGGAGCCGCCGCCATGGGCGAGAGCAAGCTGGCCGGACAGTTCTTCGACGCCGCGATCGGCCTGCTCCAGCAGGTGCGCGACGGGGACTCCGCCGAGATCGCCGAAGCCGGAGCGGCGATCGCCCGAGCCGTCGCGAACGGCAACCGGCTCTTCGCCTTCGGCGCCGGACACTCCTCGCTCGCCGCCCAGGACGTCGTCTACCGGGCCGGCGGCCTCGCCCTGATGAACCTGCTCGCCGTCCCCGGGGTCGTCGGCGTCGACGTCATGCCGGCCACCCTCGGCTCTGCCCTGGAGCGCGTCGACGGCCTCGCCGGAGCGGTCCTCGACTCCTCCCCCGCCAAGGCCGGCGACGTCCTGATCATCATCTCCCTCTCCGGGCGCAACGCACTGCCCGTGGAGATGGCCATGAACGCCCGCGCGCTCGGCCTCACCGTCATCGGCGTCACCTCCGTGGCGTACGCCACGGAGACGAAGTCACGGCACGTCTCGGGGACGTACCTCAAGGACCACTGCGACATCGTCCTCGACTCGAAGATCGCCATCGGGGACGCCGAGCTCACCCACGAGGGCATCGAGGCACCCTTCGCACCCGCCTCCACCGTCGTCACCAGTGCCCTCATGCAGGCCACGATGGCCGCCGCCGCCGAGGAACTCGTACGCCTCGGCATCGAGCCTCCGCTGCTGCGTTCCGGCAACGTCGACGGCGGCCACGAGTGGAACGGGCGCGTGATGAGCGAGTACGGGGACCGGATCTTCTACCGGCGCTAGGCCGGACCGGCACCGGGCCGGACCGACGCTGGGCCGGACCGGTGTCAACAACGCTCGTGATCAATACAACTAGGCCGTCCGGTGCGGGGCCCGTGCGTGCCTCGGGCTCCGCCGGCTCGCCGCGATCTGGGTCATGCCGATGAGCTCCAGGAAGTTCCCGATGAAGGCGAGCCACGGGTCGCGCTCCACGGCACCGACGTGGAGCGCGTAGTACGTGACCACCGAGGCGAGCAGGCCCACGCCCACCAGTACGGCGCCGAAGCCGTAGAGCCGGGGCTGCCGGACGCTCCGGCGCGCCGGGGGGATCATCCATCCCGTACGGAACGCGGCCACGCCCATCGCGATCGCCAGCACGCCCAGAGGCACGCACACACCCAACAGCCACGCCACCATGACGGCCCCCACAGAGTTCCCGGACGTGGGCCCATCGTCGTCCCGCCGCACCGGTCCCGCCATGCCGGAACCCGGCAGGATCCGGCCCCCCTTCGTTGCCCGTCAGTGCCGGTCGAGCACCTGCGTCACCCGCGTGAAGCCGTCCGCGCCGTACCCCCGGTCCACCGCCCGGAGCGCCAGCGCCTCCGCCGCGCGCATGACGCTCGCGTCGATGCCGTGCGCCTCGGCCGCGTGCACCACGTGCGTCATCGTCGAGACGGCCGAGGTCAGCGGATTGCCCTCGCCCGAGTACGAGCCGCCGTCCACGTCCTCCGCCCACTCCTCGAACAGCGGCGGCAGGATCGCCCCGATGCCCTGCGCGAACGGCGCGACCTCCCGCGCCGAGATCCCCTCCGCGCGGGCCACCGCGAGGGCGTGCACGTACCCCGCCATCGACGTCCAGAAGATGTCGAGCAGCGCGATGTCGTACGCCGCCGCCCGGCCGATGTCCTCGCCGAGGTGGGTGTGGACACCGCCCAGCGCATCGAGCACGCGCCGGTGCTCCTCGTACAGCGCCGCCGGGCCGCTGTGCAGGAACACGCCGGCCGGCGTCCCGATGCTCGGCGTCGGCGTCATGATGGCGCCGTCCAGGTAGCCGACGCCGTGCTCCGCCGCCCAGCGGCCGGTGTCCCGGGCCCGCTCCGGGACGTCGGCGCTCAGGTTCACCACGGTCCGGCCCTTGAGCGCGTCCGTGACCGCCGGCTGCCGCAGTACGGAGTCCGTGGCGTCGTAGTTGACCAGGCAGATCACCGTGAGCGCACTCGCCGCGACCGCCTCCTCCGCGCTCGCGGCCAGGACCGCGCCCCGCGCACCGAGGTCACCCTCCCTGCCCGGGGTGCGGTTCCACACGGTGGTCCGCACCCCGGCGTCCAGGAACGCGCCGGCCAGCGCACGGCCCATCGGCCCTAGACCGAGGACGGTGACCGAAAACCGCTCGTCGGAAGAAGACACGGACGAAGACACGGAAGAAGACATGACGGAACTCCCTTGCACATACGTGAGATACAGAGACGACTGAAGAAGGAGAGGGACGCGCATGACACGCCTCCGGGCCCAGGACACGAACGTCTGCGGCGTGACCGCCGCGATCGCCGTGATCGACGGCAAGTGGAAGACGTCGCTGCTGTGGCTGCTGGAATCCGGCCCGCACCGGCCCGGTGAACTGCGCCGCAGGCTCCCCGAGATCAGCGAGAAGGTGCTGACGCAGGCGCTGCGGGAGATGGAGACGGACGGTCTCGTGCACCGCGAGGTGCACGACGTGCTGCCGCCGAAGACCGTCTACTCGCTGACGGAGTTCGGGCTCGAACTCTCCGTACTGCTCGGCCCGTTGTCGGACTGGGGCCATCGCCGGATCGACCGGCTGACGGCGGCACGGGCCGCCTCCTGAGGCCCCGCCGATCCCCTCTCCGTCCGGGCCACGCCCAGGCTCTCCCGGACCCGGGACGGCCCACAAGTACCCACAAAAAAGTGGGTGTACGGCGCGGCTAGGGGGCCTCGGCGAGGTCGAGGGCCGCCGCCACCCGGGACGCCACCGCCTCCGCGTACACCACGTCCTCGCGCTCGAAGGGCGCCCGGCAGGCGGCCCGCAGGAAGGTCAGGACGCCGAGGGTCCGGCCCCGGGAGCGCAGGACCACGCACAGGGCGTGCGCCGCGTCCCCCGGCCACTGGTGGGCCTCCGCCCACACCTCGGCGGTCCGGCCCGCGCTCGCCCGCACCGTGCCCACCCGGTCCCAGGCCTGGAGCGCCGGGTGCCGCGGCCCGTACCGCAGCGGGATGCCGCCGCCCACGACGGGCGAGGACGGGCCGGGGGCGCCGCCCGCCGGGGTGGCCAGGGCGCGGGTGAGGCGCCGCTCCCCCGCCGGACGGTCGACCAGGGCGTGATCGGCGAACCCGGCCAGGGCGAACTCGAGCAGGACCGTCGCCGCCTCGGCCGGGTCCTCGCACTCCGCGGCCGCCGTGCCCGCCCGGTGCAGCTGGCTCCACCGGAACCGCAGCCGGTCCGCCTCGCGCGCCGCGAGCCGCTCCTCCGTGACGTCCTGGAACAGCCAGGCGACACCCAGCGGCACGGGCTCCTCCGCCATGGGCGACGAGAGCCGCAGGAAGCCGCTGCGCCAGCACCGGCGCCGCTCCCCCGAGGAGGTCCTGAGCGTCACCCACACCTCGGCGGGCGCGGGCGGCGTGCCCTCGGCCAGGACGTGCTGGAGGGCGCCCTCCAGGTCCTCCGCGCCGTGCACGACGACGTCCCCGAGGGGCCGCCCGAGCAGGGCCGTACGGCCGGTCCCGAAGGCGCGGGCGGCGTGACCGTTGATGACGGCGGGCCGCAGATCGGCGTCGACGAGCACGACGCCCCAGGAGGCGTCCTCGAACAGCGCCTCGCTCAGGGCGACCGACCGCTCCAGGTCGAGCTGGACGTGGACCTCGCTGAACGCGCAGTACACCCCGGCGGGGGTGCCGTCGGCGCCCCGCACCCCGGCGGCCTGGCTCCGCACGAGAACCCGCCCGCCGTCCTTCCGCAGCAGCACGAACTCATGGACCTGGCGCCCGGGCCCCTTCATGGCCCCCATCAGCCGGCCCAGGGTCTCCTCGGCGTCCGCGCTCCGCGCGGCCCACCCCTCGAACCCGCGCCGCCCGACGGCCTCCCCGGCGGACCAGCCGAGAATCCGCTCGGCCTCCCGGTTCCAGTGCGTGACCGTCCCGTCGGCGTCGAACGCGCAGAGCGCCGCGTCCATCCCGTCGAGCAGGGCGGCCAGCAGATCGGCCCCCGCCCCCGGGACGGAGACGTCATCGCTCGTGGCCCCCGTGAATGCACTCATCCAGGCACCCCCCATGCTGCGACCATTCAACTGGAACGTGACGTGGAGCACACCCCTGTTCCGCGAATTGAATAAATGGGTTGAGGTGCGCGCGGAGGCTTCCTAGGGTGTGGGTACACGCGAAAGGAGGTGATCCGAAAAAATGGTTTCTTTTCGGACTCGTGAGGTGACTGCGGGCTAAGGCCTGCCAGTCGCACTCTGTGCACCTCGGCAGGCCTTCTGCCGAACACCAACGCAGTCACCCGACCCGTGAGTCGCCGGCAGTCCGGCCGGCAGGCATCCGTCCGAACCTAGGCGGACGGCGCCAAGACTCACGGGTCGCCTGCGTTCCCGGGGCCGGTCACGGCGCCAGGCGCTCCACCCGCCACGTCCCGTCGTCCTCGTGGACGTAGCGGAGGCGGTCATGGAGGCGGTTCTCGTGGCCCTGCCAGAATTCGACCGTCTCGGGGACGACGCGGATGCCGCCCCAGGACGGCGGGACCGGGACCTGTTCGCGGTCCGGGTAGCGGGTGGCCAGTTCGTCGTAGCGGGCCAGGAGGTCCGCCCGGGAGGCGATCACCTGGGACTGGGGGCTCGCCCAGGCGCCCAGCTGGGAGCCGTGCGGGCGCGTGCGGAAGTAGGCGACCGTCTCGTCGCGGCCGACGTGGACCGCGCGGCCGGTGACGATGACCTGGCGGGCCAGGGGGTGCCAGGGGAAGAGGAGCGAGGCGTACGGGTTCGCCGAGAGTTCCCTTCCCTTGCGGGACTCGTAGTTGGTGAAGAAGACGAAACCGGCCTCGTCGTAGTGCTTCAGGAGGACCGTGCGGGACGACGGGCGGCCTTCGGGGGTCGCCGTCGAGACGATCATCGCGTTCGGCTCGTGGATCGCCGGATTCGCGGCGGTCTCCTTGAACCAGCGTGCGAACTGTCCGATGGGTTCGGGCGCGAGGTCGGCCGCGGACAGCTCCGTGGTGCGGTACTGCTCGCGCATGTCGGCGGGATCCAGGGCGTCGGTCACGGGATCGGTCACAGGGTCATCCTGCCGCAGCGGCCCAGTCTGCCCGGCACCGGCGGGCGCTAATCCTCTCTGCCCGGATCGGCGCAGTGTGCCGGATGTCACGCTTCCCCGCATCATCGGAACCGTACAGACTCTTCCGCTGGATGACTGTTGATTCCCCACCATCGACCAACACGGTTGATCGATCATCGATAGAGGAGCCGCCTGATGTCCGACTTCGTACCCGGGCTCGAGGGAGTCGTCGCGTTCGAGACGGAGATCGCCGAACCCGACAAGGAGGGCGGCGCCCTCCGCTACCGCGGGGTCGACATCGAGGACCTCGTCGGTCACGTCTCCTTCGGGAACGTCTGGGGTCTCCTCGTCGACGGCGCGTTCAACCCGGGCCTGCCGGCCGCCGAGCCCTTCCCGATCCCGGTCCACTCCGGTGACATCCGCGTCGACGTGCAGTCCGCGCTCGCGATGCTCGCGCCCGTGTGGGGCCTCAAACCGCTTCTCGACATCTCCGCCGAGCAGGCCCGCGACGACCTCGCCCGCGCGGCCGTCATGGCCCTCTCGTACGTCGCGCAGTCCGCGCGCGGCCAGGGCCTCCCGATGGTTCCGCAGAGCGAGATCGACAAGGCCGAGTCCGTCGTCGAGCGCTTCATGATCCGCTGGCGCGGCGAGCCCGACCCGAAGCACGTCAAGGCCGTCGACGCGTACTGGACCTCCGCGGCCGAGCACGGCATGAACGCCTCCACGTTCACCGCGCGTGTCATCGCCTCGACGGGGGCCGACGTCGCCGCCTCCCTCTCCGGTGCCGTCGGCGCCATGTCCGGTCCCCTGCACGGCGGCGCGCCCTCCCGCGTCCTGGGCATGATCGAGGAGATCGAGCGGACCGGCGACGCCACCGCGTACGTGAAGCAGGCCCTCGACCGGGGCGAGCGCCTCATGGGCTTCGGCCACCGCGTCTACCGCGCCGAGGACCCCCGCGCGCGCGTGCTCCGTCGTACCGCCAAGGAGCTGGACGCCCCTCGGTACGAGGTGGCCGCCGCGCTGGAGAAGGCCGCCCTGGACGAGCTGCACAACCGGCGCCCCGACCGTGTCCTCGCGACGAACGTCGAGTTCTGGGCGGCCATCGTGCTGGACTTCGCCGAGGTCCCCGCGCACATGTTCACGTCGATGTTCACGTGCGCGCGTACGGCCGGCTGGTCCGCCCACATCCTGGAGCAGAAGCGCACCGGCCGCCTCGTGCGCCCCTCGGCCCGCTACACGGGTCCCGGCCAGCGGGACCCGCGCGAGATCGAGGGCTACGCCGACATCAGCGGCTGAGGCCGTCAGACCAGCTGGGCCTGGTGCTCGTGCGCGAGCAGCAGGTCCGCGTGGTGGCGGGCCGTCGTCAGCGGGTGGGCGCGGAGCTTGCCCTTCAGTTCGTTGCGGCCGTACTCGGCGAACAGCGGGTTCGCCGGGTCGGTCGTGACGCCGGGCGCCCGGTCCGCGAACGGGAACTGGAGCGGCGCGATCCGGGCGTCGAGCCGGGGGTTGTAGAAGAACGGCACGGAGAATCGTTCCGTCGCCCCGGGCGGCGACACCACCCGGTGGTTCGTCGCGATCAGGTAGCCGTTCGTGGCGACCTCCAGGAGCTCGCCCAGGTTCACGACGAACGCGCCGGGCAGCGGCGGCACGTCGTGGAACTCGCCGTCCTCGCGCTGCACCTGGAGCCCGCCGACCTGGTCCTGGAGCAGCAGCGTGAGGAAGCCGTAGTCCTTGTGCGCGCCGACGCCCTGGTCGTCGCCCTCGCCGCTGCTGCCCGGGTAGCGCACCAGCTTGAGGTGCGGGTGGGCGCGCGGGCCGAAGATGTCGTCGTAGAAGTCCTGGGGCGCGCCGATGGAGGCGAGCAGCTCGTGCAGGAGGCGCTCGGCGACGCCGCTGAGGCGGTCGATCCAGTGCAGGGCGGCCGTGCGGAGCTCGGGAAGGGCGGCGGGCCACTGGTTGGGGCCTTCGAGCCACCAGTACGGGGCTTCCCAGGGGGCCGGTTCGCGGGCGGGCCGCTCGGCGCCGATGTCGAGCTGGTCGCGCCAGTCGCGGGCGCCGGCGGTGCGCTCGTCGCCGATGCGCGTGTAGCCGCGGAAGTGCGGAGAGTTGATGTTGTCGAGGGCGAGCCGCTCGGCCTCGGGCAGCGCGAAGAAGGCGTGCATGGCCGAGGTCAGGGCCTGCGTCTCGGCCGGGGTGATGCCGTGCCCGATGAGCTGGAAGAAACCCACGTCGTGGGCGGCCGAGTGCAGCTGCGCGTGGAGCAGCTTCCGGGCCTGGGGGTCACGGTCGGCCGCCGAGAGGTCGACGATGGGGAGCTGCGAGGAGTACGAGCTGTTCGTCATGTGTATGCATCCGCGGGGTATACGGGTGCCCGGGGCGGCCGCCAAGGGTGGGGCGGGGGCCACGGGTGCCGGTCGGCTTGGTGCTCGGACGAGGGACCGCGGGGGTGTGGAGTGGTACCCCGGAGGTCAGGCGGAGCGGCGACAGCCCATGCTCGTGACGCGGACGTAGTCCACGTGGCGACGGCGTACGAGCAGAGGCATGGAGTCAGCGTACTGCGGTGCCGAGCGGGCGACTGTGGTCCCCGTCACGTCCTGTCCCGGGATGGCTCAAAGTCTGTTCAAAGTGGCGGGCTTGCGCGAAGATCGCCGCCATTGCGTGTTCGGTACACGCCAAGCTTCCCGTCACCGCATCCCATCGCAGGAGGATGTCCATGACCCGCCGCACCTCTCGTGGCCTGGCCGCCGCGGCCGCCGTCACCGTGGCCACGGCCACCGCGGCGCTGCTCCCGTCCGCGGGGGCCTCCGCCGCCACCGCGCCGCAGGCCCGCGTCTTCATGGTGAACCCGGTCCAGTCCTCGGGCGACCAGTCCCTCACCGACCACAAGGACGCGGCGAGCGACGTCCCCGCCTCCGCGTACGCCCTCGCGACGCTGCGCAACCTCGACGCGAGCGGCGGCCTGTCCGGCAAGTGGGCCGCCGTCCGCTCGGAGACCGGCAACCCCGCGAAGGCCGCCGACGCCGCCGCGTACGACCGCTCGGACGACGAGTTCGAGCAGGTCATGGCGTACTTCTGGGTCAACGAGGCGCAGGAGTACCTGCAGGGCCTCGGCTTCGGCACCGAGCTGCGCGGGGCGAACGACCGGGTGCAGCCGGTCCGCCTCAACCAGTGGGGCGCCGACAACTCCTTCTTCACGGACAAGAAGGCCGAGATCCGCTTCGGCAAGGGCGGTGTGGACGACGCCGAGGACGCCGAGGTGATCGTCCACGAGTACGGCCACGCGGTGCACAACGCGCAGGTGCCCGGTTTCGGCACCTCCGCGGAGGCCGGCGCGATCGGCGAGGCCTTCGGCGACTACCTGGCCGTGGAGGTCGGCTCGAACGCGGTCACCAAGTACGGCTGGCCGATGAAGACCGACCTGGCCTGCGTCGCCGACTGGGACTCCACCGGCTACAGCGCGGCCCCGCACTGCCTGCGCCGGATCGACGGCACCAAGACCTACGCGGACTGGGCGGGCGAGGTCCACGCGGACGGCGAGATCTGGTCCCGCGCCCTCTTCGACATCCGGAACAAGCTCGGGGCCCGCACGGCCGACCGGATCATCGTGAACGCGCAGTTCGGCTTCGCCGCCGACACCAGCTTCAAGGACGCGGCGCTGACGACGGTCGCGACCGCGCAGAAGATGTACGGGACGCAGGCCGCGGCCGCGGTTCGCGACGCCTTCCGCGCCCGCGCGATCCCGGGCGTCTAGTCGCTGAGCGCCTCGCTCACCAGCCGCGCCCACTGGGACACCACTCGTTCCCGGCGGGCGCGGTCGTCTGTCAGGAGGGTGGCGAGGCCCAGGCCGCGGGCCATGTCCAGGAGGCCCTGGACGGTCTCGCGGACGCCGGGGCGGGACTCGTCGGCGCCGAGCACCTCGACGGCGATGCGGTGGGACTCGCGGCCGACGCGGGCCTCCAGCTCGGTGACCCGCTCGCGGAGCTGCTCCTCTCCGGAGGCGGCGACCCACAAGTGGAGCGCGGCGCGGAAGAGGGGCCCGGTGTAGAGGCCGACGAGGGCGGCGACGGCCCGTTCGCGGTCGTCCGTGCGGACCGCCCGCAGGGCCTGTGAGCGTTCCTCCGCGACGTACTCGACGGCGGCGGTGAACAGGTCCTCGCGGGTGGGGAAGTGGTGCTGGGCGGCGCCCCGGGAGACGCCGGCGCGTTCGGCGACGACGGCGACCGTGGAGCCCGCCCAGCCGTGCTCGGCGAGGCAGGACACGGCTGCTTCGAGCAGCCGCTGCCGGGTGGCGCGGCTGCGGTCCTGCTTGGGGTTCCGGTCGGGCTTGGGTGCGGTCAGAGCCGCCATGCGGGGTCCCGTCGTTCGAGGAAGGCCGTCATCCCCTCGCGCGCCTCGGCGGAGGCGAAGAGCGTGGCCGACCTCTGGACCAGGTCCTCCGCGTCGCGTTCGAAGGTCTCCAGGACTCTAGCGGTGACCAGTCGTTTCGCCTCCCGCAGGCCCTGCGGGGACGCGGCGCGGAGGGAGTCGAGGATGCGGTCCAGTTCCTGGTCCGAGGCGGTCACGAGGCCCATGGCGACGGCCTCGGGGACGCCGAAGCGCTCGCCCGTCAGGTAGTGCCGGGCGGCCGCGCGCGGCTCCAGCCTGGGGAGCAGGGTGAGGGAGATGACGGCGGGCGCGACCCCGATCCGTACCTCGGTGAGCGCGAAGTCCGCGCCCTCGCCCGCCACCACGATGTCGGCCGCGCCGAGCAGGCCGAGGCCGCCGGCGCGGGTGTGGCTGCCGGGGGCGACGTGGGCGACGACGGGTTTCGGCAGCTCGACGATCTGGCGGAGCAGGTCGACGAAGGCGTACGGGCTGGGCGGTGCCTTCAGGTCGGCCCCCGCGCTGAACGTGGAGCCGGTGTGGGTGAGCACCACCGCCCGTACGGCCGGGTCCTTGCCGCAGGCGGTGAGGGCGTCGGCGAGCTCGGTGACGAGCGGGGCGGAGAGCGCGTTGCGGGTGTCCGGGGAGTTCAGGGCGAGGGTGGTGATGCCCCGCTCCTCGGTGACGTCGATCAGGGGCAGAGTCATGCGCGGTCCCTCAGTTCCCTTCGGAGGATCTTCCCGGACGCTGCCCGGGGGACGGTGTCGATGAACTCCACGGCGCGGACCTTCTTGTACGGGGAGACGCGCGCGGCGACGTGCGCGACGACCTCCTCGGCGGTGAGGCCGGGCGCGGTGGGCTGGCGGACGACGAAGGCCTTGGGGATCTCGGTGCCGTCGGCGTCGGTGACGCCGATGACGGCGGCGTCGGCGACGCCCTCGTGGGTGAGGAGGAGCGCTTCGAGTTCGGCGGGGGCGACCTGGAAGCCCTTGTACTTGATCAGCTCCTTCACGCGGTCGACGACGAAGAGCCAGCCGTCGTCGTCGACGCGTCCGATGTCGCCGGTGTGGACCCAGCCGTCGGCGTCGATCATGGCGGCGGTGGCGTCGGGCCGGCCGAGGTAGCCCTTCATGACCTGGGGTCCGCGGATGGCGATCTCTCCGTCCTCGCCGGGTGCGGCGTCCTTGGCGGGGTCGTCGAGGGAGAGGATCCGCATCTCGGTGGAGGGCAGGAGCCTGCCGACGGTGCCGGGCGGGGGCGCCGGGGCGTCGAGCGGGACGACGTGGGTGCCGGGCGACAGCTCCGTCATGCCGTACGCCTGGCTGACCGGAGGGAGCCCGAGCCGGGCGGAGCAGGCCTCGGCGAGGGCGGCGTCCAGGGGGGCGGCGGCACTGACGACGTACTCCAGGGAGGACAGGTCGTAGTCGGCGACGGCCGGGTGCTTGGCGAGGGCGAGAACGATCGGCGGGGCCACGTACAGACCGTTGATGCGATGGGTCTGGATGGCGCCGAGGAAGGTGTCGAGGTCGAAGCGGGGCAGGACGACGACGGTGGCGCCGGAGCGGAGGGGCGCGTTCATGAGGGCGGTGAGCCCGTAGATGTGAAAGAAGGGAAGGACGGCGAGGATCCGGTCGCCCGGCCCCATGGGGATGACGGGCTCCAGCTGCGCCAGGTTGGTGGCGATCGAGGCGTGGGTGAGCATGACGCCCTTGGGTACGCCGGTGGTGCCGGAGGAGTACGGGAGGGCGGCGACGTCCTGACCGGGGTCGATGTCGACGGCGGGGACGGCTCCGGTGGACCCGAGGAAGTCCTGGAGCGACCGCGTCCCCTCCCCTTCCTCGGCCCGGTCGCAGACGAAGATCTCCTCGATCCCGCCGGCGAGTTCGGCCGCCGCGCGGGCGGAGGCGAGCAGCGGGGACACGGTGACGATCCAGCGCGCGGACGAGTCGCGGAGCTGCTTGGCGAACTCCTCGGGCGTGGCGAGCGGGTGCACGGTGGTGACGGCGGCACCGGCGCGCGTGGCGGCGTAGAAGGCGATGGGGAAGAGCACGGTGTTGGGGCTGTGCAGGGCGAGCACGTCCCCCTTCCGCACCCCGGCCTCGGCGAGCCCGGCGGCGACCCTCCGGTGAAACGCGTCGACCTGCCCGTACGTGAGGGTCAGCTCCCCGGCCCCGTCGATCAGGGCGGGGGTGTCGCCGAACTCGGCGGCGCGCCCGAGGACGGCGTCGTGAATGGGCAGGGAGACGGTGGGAACGGGCTCGTACGCGCTGTGGAACACCATGCGTGTGCCTCCTGGGGAGGTGGAAGGTGATCGCCAGGATCGCTGCTGCGGGCGGTACTTGGGGAGACCTCGTCGGTACGGAACCTCGTCCGTACGGAACCTCGTCCGTACGGAACCTCGTCGGTGCGGAGACCTTGTCGGTACCCAGGACCGGGGTCACCGCGCTGCCCGAGGGGCGCGGCGACCCCCGGCACGCTCAGTACGACTTGGGCAGGCCCAGTGTCTGGTGGGAGACGTAGTTCAGGATCATCTCCCGGCTCACGGGGGCGATCCTCGCCACCCGGGCCGCCGTGATCAGGCGTGCCAGGCCGAATTCGCGGGTGAGGCCGTTGCCGCCGAGGGTGTGGACCGAGGTGTCGACGGCCTTCACGCAGGCTTCCGCCGCCGCGTACTTCGCCATGTTCGCGGCCTCGCCGGCGCCCATGTCGTCGCCCGCGTCGTAGAGGGCCGCGGCCTTCGCCATCATCAGGCGGGCCAGTTCGAGTTCGATGTGGGCCTCGGCCAGCGGGTGCGCGATGGCCTGGTGGGAGCCGATCGGGGCCTTCCAGACCTGGCGCTCCTTCGCGTACTTCACCGCCTGCGCGAGGGCGTACCGGCCCATGCCGATGGCGAAGGCCGCCGTCATGATCCGCTCCGGGTTGAGGCCCGCGAAGAGCTGGAGCAGGCCCGCGTCCTCGTCGCCCACCAGCGCCTCGGAGGGCAGGTGCACGTCGTCGAGGGTCAGCTCGAACTGCTTCTCGTTCGCGTCGAGTTCCATCTCGATGTGGCGGCGCCCGAAGCCAGGGGTGTCGCGCGGGACGATGAACAGGCAGGGCTTCAGGTTCCCCGTGCGGGCGTCGGACGTCCGGCCCACGATGAGCGTGGCGTCCGCGATGTCCACGCCCGAGACGAAGACCTTGCGGCCGTTCAGGACCCAGCCTTCCTCGGTGCGCGTGGCCGTCGTCGTGATGCGGTGCGAGTTCGAGCCCGCGTCGGGCTCCGTGATCCCGAACGCCATCGTCTTCGACCCGTCCGCGAGCCCCGGCAGCCAGGCCCGCTTCTGCTCCTCCGTCCCGAAGCGGGCGATGACGGTGCCGCAGATCGCGGGCGAGACCACCATCATCAGCAGCGGCGCGCCGGCCGCGCCCGCCTCCTCCAGGACGATCGACAGCTCGGCCATGCCGCCGCCCCCGCCGCCGTACTCCTCGGGCAGGTTCACGCCCAGGTAGCCGAGCTTGCCCGCCTCGGCCCAGAGCTCGGCCCGGTCGAAGCCGGGTCCGTGGCGGTGGCCGAGCGCGGAGACGGCGGCGCGGAGTGCGGTGTGCTCGGGGGAATCGACGAGGGTGCTCATGCGGGGTCTTCCTCCTGTGCTTCGGTCGGGGCGTGTTCCTGTACGACGGCGGTTTCCTGTTCGGTTTCCTGTACGACGGCCAGCAGGGCGCCCACCTCGACCTGGCGGCCGGGGGCGGCGTGCAGCGCGGTGAGCGTGCCGGAGGCGGGGGCGACGACCCGGTGCTCCATCTTCATGGCCTCGAGCCAGAGCAGCGGCTGCCCGGCGGTGACCCGGTCGCCGACGGCCAGGCCGTCCGCGACGCGGACGACGGTGCCGGGCATCGGGGCGAGCAGCGAGCCGGGTGCCGACTGGTCGCGCGGGTCGGTGAAGCGGGGGCGGACGCTGAGGCGGTGGCCGCCCGCGTGGACCGTGTCCGCGTACACGGCGACCGCGAAGTGCCGTACGACTCCGGCCACTTCGAGGCTGACGGAGTCGGGCTTCGCGTCCACCACGCGTACGCCCTCCGGGGACGTGACCTCGTAGCCGCCGTCCCTCGTCGGCCGGTAGCGGATCTCGTGGTCTCCGTACGTCCGTGTCTCGTCCTGCGAGCGGAGGTTGCGCCAGCCGCCGCCGAACCGGCCCGCGCGGGACGAGGCGTCGGCGATCGCGGCGGCCACGGCCGCGTGCTCCTCGCCCTGCGCCGGGGCCGTGAGGCCGGGCAGGTTCCGGTCGTAGAAGCCGGTGTCGAGGGCATCGGCGCCACGGGCGTACTCGGGGTGCCTGAGCGAGGCGACCAGCAGGTTCCTGTTGGTGACCGGCCCGTGGACCACCGCCCGCTCCAGGGCGTGGGTGAGCTTGCGGAGGGCCGCCTCCCGGGTCTCGGCGTGGACGATCAGCTTCGCGAGCATCGGGTCGTAGTGGACGCCGATCGTGTCCCCCGAGGCGTATCCGGTGTCGACGCGCACTCCCCCGGCGACCTCGAAGCGGTGCAGGACGCCCGTCTGCGGGGCCCAGCCGCGTGCCGGGTCCTCGGCGTAGAGCCGGACCTCGACGGCGTGGCCGCGCGGGGCCGGGGGTTCCGGGGGGAGCGGACGGCCCTCGGCGACGGCCAGCTGGAGGGCGACGAGGTCGACGCCGTACACCTCCTCGGTGACCGGGTGCTCGACCTGGAGGCGGGTGTTCATCTCCAGGAAGTGCGCCCGCCCGTCCGCGACGAGGAACTCGACCGTGCCCGCGCCCACGTAGCCGACGGCCTTCGCCGCCGCCACCGACTGCCGGTACAGCGACTCGACGAGGCCGGGCGGAAGGCCGGGCGCGGGGGCCTCCTCGACGACCTTCTGGTGCCGGCGCTGGAGGGAGCAGTCGCGGGTGCCGAGGGCCCAGACCGTGCCGTGGGTGTCGCAGAGGAGCTGCACCTCGACGTGACGGCCGTTCTCCACGTACGGCTCGACGAAGACCTCTCCGTCGCCGAACGCGCTCGCGGCCTCCGCCGAGGCCGCCTTCAACTCCTCGGGGAGGTCGGCGAGTTCCCGGACGATCCGCATGCCGCGGCCACCGCCGCCCGCCGCCGCCTTCACCAGGACGGGCAGGTCGGCCTCGGTGACGTCCGTGAGCGGCTCGATCCCGAGGAGTTCCTTCGCGCGGGTCTTCGACGCCATCGCCTCGATCGCCGCCGGCGGCGGGCCGATCCAGACCAGGCCCGCGTCGGTCACGGCGCGCGCGAAGTCGGCGTTCTCGGAGAGGAAGCCGTACCCGGGGTGGACGGCGTCGGCGCCCGCCGCGAGCGCCGCCTTCACCACGAGGTCGCCGCGCAGGTACGTCTCCGAGGGCGCGGCCCCCGGCAGCCGTACCGCCGCGTCGGCCTCCCGGACGTGCAGGGCGCCCGCGTCCGCGTCGGAGTACACGGCGACGGTGGAGATGCCCAGGTCACGGCAGGTGCGGAAGACCCGGCAGGCGATCTCGCCCCGGTTCGCGACCAGTACGGTCGAAATCATCACTGCCTCACATTCGGAAGACGCCGAAGCCGCCGCGCGCGCCCTCGACCGGTGCCGTGTGGATCGCGGAGAGGCACAGCCCGAGGACCGTGCGGGTGTCGCGGGGGTCGATGACCCCGTCGTCGTAGAGCCGGCCGGAGAGGAACATCGGCAGCGACTCGGACTCGATCTGCGCCTCCACCAGGGCGCGCAGACCGGCGTCGGCCTCGTCGTCGTACGGCTGTCCCTTCGCGGCCGCCGAGGCGCGCGCCACGATGGACAGGACGCCGGCGAGCTGCTGGGGGCCCATGACGGCGGACTTCGCGCTCGGCCAGGCGAAGAGGAAGCGCGGGTCGTAGGCGCGACCGCACATGCCGTAGTGCCCGGCGCCGTACGACGCCCCCATGAGGACGGAGAGATGGGGCACGCGGGAGTTCGACACGGCGTTGATCATCATGGCGCCGTGCTTGATGATGCCGCCCTGCTCGTACTCCTTGCCGACCATGTAGCCGGTGGTGTTGTGGAGGAAGACGAGCGGGATGTCGCGCTGGTTGGCGAGCTGGATGAACTGGGCGGCCTTCTGCGACTCGGCGGAGAAGAGGACGCCCTGCGCGTTGGCGAGGATGCCGACCGGGTAGCCGTGGAGCCGGGCCCAGCCCGTGGTCAGCGACGTGCCGTACAGCGGCTTGAACTCGTCGAAGTCCGAGCCGTCGACGATCCGGGCGATCACCTCGCGCGGGTCGAAGGGGGTCTTGAGGTCGCCGGGGACGATCCCGAGGAGTTCCTCGGGGTCGTACTTCGGGGGTTCGGCGAAGGCCGGGTCGGGGTGGGCCTTGCGGTGGTGGAGGCGGGCGACGATCCGGCGGGCCTGGCGGATCGCGTCGGCCTCGTCGACGGCGTAGTGGTCGGCGAGACCGGAGGTGCGCGCGTGCATCTCGGCGCCGCCGAGGGACTCGTCGTCGCTCTCCTCCCCCGTCGCCATCTTCACCAGCGGCGGACCGCCGAGGAACACCTTCGACCGCTCCCTGATCATCACGGCGTGGTCGGACATGCCGGGGACGTACGCGCCGCCCGCCGTCGAGTTCCCGAAGACGACCGCGACGGTCGGGATGCCGGCGGCGGAGAGCCGGGTGAGGTCGCGGAAGAGCGCCCCGCCCGGGATGAAGATCTCCTTCTGGGAGGGCAGGTCGGCGCCGCCGGACTCGACGAGCGAGATGACGGGGAGCCGGTTGGCGTAGGCGATCTCGTTGGCCCGCAGGGCCTTCTTCAGCGTCCACGGGTTGGAGGCGCCGCCGCGCACGGTCGGGTCGTTGGCGGTGATGAGGCACTCCACGCCCTCGACGACCCCGATGCCGGTGACGAGCGAGGCGCCGACGGTGTAGTCGCTGCCCCAGGCGGCGAGCGGGGAGAGTTCGAGGAAGGGGCTGTCCGGATCGACGAGCAGCTCGATCCGCTCGCGCGCGAGGAGCTTGCCGCGCGCCCGGTGCCGGCTCGTGTACTTGTCGCCGCCGCCGGCGAGGGCCTTGGCGTGCTCGGCGTCGAGGGCGGCGAGCTTGTCCAGCATCGCCGAGCGGTGGGACGCGTAGTCGGGTCCGCCGGTGTCGAGGGCGGAGGCGAGGACGGTCACTGGAGTTCCTCCGGTACGTCGGGCAGGAGGGCGGCCGGTACGTCGGACAGCAGGGCCGCCGGTACGTCTACGTGGCGGGCGCGGAGCCATTCGCCGAGGGCCTTGGCCTGGGGGTCGAAGCGGGCCTGGGAGGCGACGCCCTCGCCGAGGATCCCGGCGATCGTGAAGTTCACCGCGCGGAGGTTCGGCAGAAGGTGCCGGGTGACGGTCAGGCCGGCGGTCTCGGGCAGGAGTTCCGCGAGCCTCTCGACCGTGAGGGTGTGGGCCAGCCAGCGCCACTCCTCGTCCGTCCTGACCCATACGCCGACGTTCGCGTCGCCGCCCTTGTCGCCGCTGCGGGCGCCGGCGATCCGGCCGAGGGGTGCCCTCCGGGTCGGCCCCTCGGGGAGCGGCGGCGGCAGGTCCGGGTCGGGTACGGGTGCCGGGGCGAGCGTCCTCGGGGGTACGGGGAGCTCGCGGCGGCTCCCGTCGGGGAGGACCGCCGTGTGCGGGACCTCGCCGGCCGGCACGTACCCGGTCTCGAAGACCCCGTAGGGGGCGCCCTTGCCGGGCGGGGCGGTGACGTGGAAGCCCGGGTAGCTGGCGAGGGCCAGTTCGACGGCGGCCCCGGTGACGGTGCGGCCGACCTTCTCGGGGTCCCGGTCGCGGACGACGAGGCGGAGCAGGGCGCTCGCGGTCTCCTCGGTGTCCGCGTCGGGCCGGTCGGTGCGGGCGAGTTCCCAACGGACCTCGGCGGGCGGGTTCTTCGCGAGGGCGTCCTGGAGCTGCTCCCGGAGCAGGGCCGCCTTGGCCTCGATGTCGAGGCCGGTGAGGACGAAGACGACCTCGTTGCGGAAGCCGCCGAGCCTGCTGAGCCCGACCTTGAGGGCGGGGGGCGGAGCCTCTCCCCGTACGCCTTCGACGCGGACCCGGTCGGGGCCCTCCTGGGTGAGCCGTACGGAGTCGAGGCGGGCGGTCACGTCGGGTCCTGCGTAGCGGGCGCCGGCCGTCTCGTAGAGGAGCTGGGCCGTGACCGTACCGATGTCGACGAGGCCGCCGGTGCCGGGGTGCTTGGTGATGACGGAGGACCCGTCGGCGTGGAGTTCGGCGACCGGGAAGCCGGGGCGGCGCACGTCGTGCTCCCGGAAGAAGGCGTAGTTGCCGCCGGTCGCCTGGGCGCCGCACTCCAGGACGTGCCCGGCGACGACCGCGCCCGCGAGCTCGTCGTACTGCTCCGGGCCCCAGCCGAAGTGCCACTGCGCGGGGCCGGTGACGAGGGCGGCGTCGGTGACACGGCCGGTGACGACGACGTCGGCGCCCGCGGCGAGGCAGGCGGCGATGCCGGCGCCGCCGAGGTAGGCGTTGGCGGCGAGGGCGCCGTCGCGGGCGGGCAGCCGGTCGCCCTCGACGTGGGCGATCCGGGCCGGCAGTCCGAGCTTCGCGGCGAGGGCGCGCAGGGCGTCGGCGAGTCCGGCGGGGTTGAGGCCGCCGGCGTTGGCGACGATCCGGACACCGCGCTCGTGGGCGAGGCCGAGGCCCTCCTCCATCTGGCGCAGGAAGGTCTTCGCGTACCCGGCCGTGGGGTCCTTGAGCTGGTCGCGGCCGAGGATGAGCATGGTGAGTTCGGCGAGGTAGTCGCCGGTGAGGACGTCGAGTTCGCCGCCGGTGAGCATCTCGCGGACGGCGTCGAAGCGGTCGCCGTAGAAGCCGGAGGCGTTGCCGACGCGGAGGACGTTCTTCATGCATCCCCCCTGGCGGCGCGGCCGCCGCCGGCCGGGCCGGCGAAGGCCTGGGCGATGGTGAGCCACTGCTCGGCGTCCGCGCCCTCGGCGATCAGGGCGGTGTCGTCGCGGTGGAGGCGCTGGGTGACGAGGAGGCAGAAGTCGAGGGCCGGTCCGGTGACCTTCTGGGCGGCGCCCTCGGGGCCGTACGTCCACATCTGCCCGTCGGGAGCGACGAGTTCGACGCGGAAGGGGTCGGCGGGCGCCGGAATGCCCCGGACGAGGAAGGCGTAGTCGCGGGCCCGGTGGCCGATCCAGGCGACGTGCCGGAGCCGGGCGGTGGGCGTGCGGACGAGCCCGAGGGCGTCGGCGACGTCCTGGCCGTGCGCCCAGGTCTCCATCAGCCGGGCGGTGGCCATGGCGGGGGCACTCATGGGCGGCCCGTACCAGGGGAACCTGACCCCGGGCGGGACCGCGCGCAGGGCCTCCTGGAGCTGCTCGCGGCCGGTGCGCCAGCGGGCGAGGAGTGCGGCGGGCGGCAGCTTCGCGCCTTCCTCGGCGCCCTCGTCGACGAAGCGGTCGGGGGCGGCGAGGGCCTTCTCGGTCTCGGCGGCGAACGCGTCGGCGTCGGTGGCGGCGAGGAGGGCGGCCCGGTCGGTCCAGGCGAGGTGGGCGATCTGGTGGGCGATCGTCCAGCCGGGGGCGGGGGTCGGGGCACCCCACTGCTCCTCGGTCAACTCCGCGACGAGGGAGTCGAGTTCCTCGCTCTCGTCGCGCAGGTCGTCGAGGACGTCGACGGGGTCGGACACGGTGCGCTCCCCTCGGGGGACGGGCGGTCACGGGCCTTCGCGCAGGAGCATGCCAGCGGGACCAGAAACAATCAAGCATGCTTGCTTTAGTTTCTGTTCCGCCGCGCCCCCGCCACGGCGGAGGGGTCATCCCCGAGAGGTACGCGGGGGCGTCGTCGTGCCCCCTCCGGTATGACCCCGAATCCTGCTCGGCGGGGCCGCGTTCGCCCCTCCCTCCCTCCTAGCGTGGACCGCATGTCGTCGTCACTGTTCACCTTCACCCTCAAGGACTTCCGGGCCCAGCTGCGCCGCCTCGTACTGACCGGATCGGCCGTCGCCGTCGGCGTGGCCTTCCTCGTCCTCTCCGTCGGCGGCGCGGGCGCCCTCGTCCAGTCCTACGAGCAGTCCGCCGCGGCCGACGTCGGCGACGCCGCCGTCCAGGTCGTCCCGGACGGCACCGAGGGAACCCTGCCCGCCGGCGCGGCCGCGCGCGCCGCCCGGGTGCCGAAGGTGACGTCGGTGGCGGAACGCCTGGCCGGCCACGCCAACGTGATCGCCCCCTCCGGACGCCCGCTCGACGACCGGGCCCTGGTCACCTCGATCGCCGCCGACCCGGCCCTCCGCTGGCAGCGCCTGGACGCCGGCCGCTGGCCCGAGGGCCCGGGCGAGGTCGTCCTCGACCGGGAGAGCGCGGAACGCGTCGGCGCCGAACCCGGCGGCACCGTACGGGTGACGAAGGCCGACGGCGGCACGGCGGACGTCCGGCTCACCGGCCTGCTCGACACCTCCGCGTCGGCCGCCCTCGGCTCGCAGCCCGCGATCGGCGTCCCGTACGCGCAGACGAAGACGTACGCGACGGGGGTACGGGCCACCCACCTCGACCTCTCCGTCGCACCGGGCGCGGACGCGCTCGCGGTGGCGAAGGCGGCCAAGAGGTCAGTGGGCGGCAAGGTGTCCGCGTACACCCACGCCGGCGCCGTCGACCAGGCCCTCCAGGGCGCCAGGACCCTGTACGCGGTCGTCATGACCGCCGCGCTGTCCTTCGTCCTCATCGCGATGGCCGTGGCCCGCATGGTCGTCACCAACACCTTCTCCGTCGTCCTCGCCCAACGCGCCCGCCAGCTCGCCCTGTTGCGCTGCGTCGGCACCGACCGCGACCAGCTCCTCCGGATCATCCGCCGCCAGGGCCTCCTGCTCGGCGCGCTCGCCTCCGCGGCCGGGCTCGCGGCGGGCGGGGCGGCCTGCGCGCTCGGCACCGCGGCGATCAACGGCCTCGCCGACCTCGGGCCGATCGAGGTCTCCCTCGTGCCGGGCCCGTGGACCTTCGGCCTGGCCGGGGTCTTCGGGGTGCTGCTCACCCTGTGGGCCGTCCGCAAGCCCGCCCGGGCCGCGGCGGCCGTGCCGCCCGTCGCGGCACTCGCCGCGAGCGGCTCGGCGCAGCTGCCGGAGCCGGGCAGCCGGGCCGTCCGCGAGGCGGTGTCGGTGCTGATGCTCGTCGCCGGCACGGGACTGCTCGCGCTCGGGGCGTTCGGCGGCTCGGCCCTCTCCCTGCCGGCCGTGACGGCCGGAGCGATCCTCACGTTCTTCGCCGTACTCCGGTACGCCCAGTACCTGTTGCCGCCGCTCGTCGGACTGCTCGGGCTCGCGCTGCGCCGCCCGTTCGGCACGGTCGGCAGGCTGTCCGTGCAGCAGCTGCGGGCCAACGCCCGCCGGACCGCCGCCGCCTCCTCCGCGATGCTCGTCGGCGTGACCGTCGCCGTCTCCGCCGTGACGGCGATCGGAGCGGCCGAGGGCGGCCTGGACAGCATGCTCGCGAACCGCATGCCGGCCGTCTTCGCCCTCGACACGGACACCGGCCGGGTGCCCGCCGACGCGATCGCCGCGCTGCGCGCACAACACGGACTGACCGTCACCCCGGTCCGTACCGCGACCCTCACGGTCGACGGCCGCAAGACGGTCGTCGCCGCCGCGGACCCGGCCGGCCTGAACCCCGAAGCGGAAGGCGTGGGCGCGGCCCGCGCGCTCAGGGACGGCGAGGCGATCACCCTCACGCAGCGCCGGGAGCTGACCGTCTCGGGCACCCGGCTCACGCCCGTGACCGGCGCGGCGGCCCTCCCCGTCTCCCTCTACCCCGAGGCCACGGTGTACGTCACGGGGGCCACCCTCGACCGGCTCGCGCCGCGCGCCTCGACGGTCTCCACCGTGCTGCTCAACCCGGCCGGCGACACCGGCCACGACGCGGCCCGCGCGGCCGTGGACCGGGCGCTCGCCCCGCACCCGGAGATCCGGATCGCGGACACCGGCTCCGACGCCGACCTCATCCGCTCCATGCTCGACCGGATGATGCTGGTCGTCACCGTCCTGCTCGGCTTCTCGATCGCGATCGCCGCGCTCGGCGTCGCCGCGACCCTGATGCTGACGGTGGAGGAACGCACCCGCGAGTTCGGGATGCTCCGCGCGATCGGCCTCGCGGGCGAGCAGCTCCGCAGGATGCTGACCCTGGAGTCGGTGCTGCTCGCCCTCACCGGGGCGCTCGCCGGAACGGTCCTCGGCCTGGTCTACGGGACGCTGGCCGCCCGCTCCGTCCTGATGGGCCACGTCTCGCCCCTGGAGGCCCTGGCCTCCTCGGGCGGCACGGCCCTGACGATCCTGGCGCTCCTCGCGGCCACCGTCCTGACGGGCGTCGCGGCCTCGGTCCTGCCGGCCCGCAGGGTCCGCCGCATGGTGGTCGTGGACGCACTCCATGCGGCCTAGGTCCCCTTCTTCCTCCGTAGCAGGGAGGCCAGGGCGGTGACGCCGACGACGAGGGCGAGGGAGCGGAACGGGAGGAGGGTGCCGGGGGCGTCGTCGATCAGATCGATGCCGTCCCCGACGGCGGTGACCCAGGCGACCGTCCCCACGAGCACCATCGGCCCCACCCGCCGCGCCACCCACCGGGCTACCCGCCGAGCAGGTCACCGACGAGGGCATCGAGCGTGGCGACCGGAAGCAGTATTCCCCGCTCCCGGTCGCCCGCCGCAGGCATCAACAGGCCCGCCAGTGCCCCGTTCCGGGAGAACGCCGGTGCTCCCACCAGCCCGTACGTCAGCTCACCGGCCAGGCGCAGCCAGTCGCCCGAGCGGCCCTTCACGTCGACGAGGCACGAGTACGGCCCCTGCTTCCCGTGCGCGCTCACCAAGAGCCTGCTGCCGGGCGCGAGGCGCCGCTCGAAGGCCGGCGCCCGCCCGGGAGCCGGAAGGGGTTCGACCGGGCGCAGCACCGTGACCGAGACGGCGCCGTCCCGGAGACCGATCTCCGAGAGCCGGGGGCAGTGGTGCACCGCCTCCGGATCGACCCGGACCCGCCGCTCTCCGAGGCCGGCCTCGACGGGGCCCCAGTCGGCCTGCTCCCCCTCGCCCCACAGGCGGCCGACCGTGATCACCGTGTCGGGGGCGAGGAGCAGGCCGTTGCCGACGTGTTCCTCACCCTCGAAGAGCCGGACGCTCACCGAGGAGGCGTACTCCTCGTCTGCCTCCCAGCCCCCGCCCTCCCAGCTCCCGTAGTTGTTGATCACGTGCACGTCGCCCAACGCCACCGCACCGACGCCCGCCTCCACCCCCGGCAGCACGGCGGCGTCGCCCGCCCGCCCGGCGAGCCCCTCCGCCTCGGCGAGGCGCCGCTCCAACCGCTCGCACCGCTCCTCCGCCTGGCGGTGGAGGTCCCGGACGCGGCTCAGTTCGGCCGTCAGGTCCTGGATCTCCTCGCGCAGCCGGGCGTACTCATCGAGGGAGGGCCCCCCACCGACGGCGCCGAACGAGGCCGCGCCCGCCCGCAGCTCGCGCTCCCGCAGCTGGAGGTCACGGATGCGGTGCTCGCGGTCCTGGAGGGCCTCCTCCAGGACCCTCTCGCGGGTGGCCGCACCACGGGCCTCCCGATCGGCCTCGGCCAGCTGGCGTTCCAGCAACTGCACTTTGTGGGTGGCGCCGTTGCCGGAGTTCACGGCCGCCGCGTGCAGCGCCCGGAGCATCGCGACCGTCTCCTCGGTCGGCAGGGCGCCCCGCTCCTCGGCCACGTCGTGCACGAGGTCGAGGACGAACTTCCACGGCGGCAGCCGGCGCCCGGCGAGGTAGCGGGAGACCGTGCCGGAGTCGTACGAGCGCCGGATCCCGTACCGGCGGGCCGAGACCCGCAGCCCCTTGAACAGGTCCCTCAACGCCTGGGCGAGCGCCCGGACTTCGGGCGAGCTCGCGTCCTCGATCGGCCTCAGCTCGGTCATCCCACCGCCCCGTTCCCGCATCCGCGCGTGCTGCCAGTCGTACGGCAGCACCGCTGCACCTGCCGCAGCGCCCCGCCCCTCGGAGAGCCTGGTCCCGACATCATCCACCGAGAGCCGGGAGCCCACCAATGGCCAAGAACAGCAAGCGAGTTCAGGATCTCGTCGCCTTCCTCGCCGTGCTCGTCACCGGCGCGGCCCTCGTCCTGCGCGGCGTCGCGCCGGAGTCGCTGGCGACGATCGCCGTCGCCGTCTCCGGCATCTACGCCGCCTGGCGCGGGAACGGCGGGCCGCCGCAGCCGCCCGCCGGCGGGGGCGGCGGTCAGACGGCCGGCGGGAAGACCGTCGCCGCGTAGGCGGCGGCCGCCGGGGCGGGCTGGAGGGCGGCGTGGGCGGCGATCGCGTGGATGTCGCGCCAGGCGCGCTCCAGGCCGCCGCCCGCATGGAGGCCGCGAGCGCCGCCGGTGCGCATCAGGCGTTCGACGGCACCGGTGAGGAGGTCGACGGCGAGGGCCACGTCCCGCTGGTTGAGGGCGGCGGCGACCACCACGTCCCGCGGGTCGAGGGCGGCGAGCGTCGTGTCGCGCGGGTCGAAGGCGGTTCCCGGCTCCCCCGCCGCCCCGCCGTCGGCTCTGGCCGCCGCCGTCTCCAGGAGCAGGCCGGCCGCGTCGATCTCCGCCGAGCAGCGCGCCAGGGTCTGCTGGACCGTCGGGTCGTCGGTGAGCGGCCGCCCGTCGGGGAGGCGGCGCGGGCCGACGAGCCCGGTCCAGGCGTCCAGGGCCCCGCGTGCCGCGCCGAGCGCGGGGAGGGCGAAGAGGAGGGCGGCGACCAGCTGGTACGGCACCCGGTGGCAGGGCGCCGCACCGGCGTCGGAGACGCCGCTCACCAGGACCTCGCGGAGGAAGGTGCGGTGCTCGGGCACGTGCACCCCGTCGACCGTGACGCTGTGGCTGCCGGTGGCGCGGAGCCCGACCGCGTCCCAGGTCTCCCGGATCCCGACCTCCTCGCGCGGCACCGCGAGCACCCGGTACGCGGGGGCCCCGCCTCCCGAGTGGTCGAGGGAGGCGAGGAGGACCCAGTCGGCGTGCTCGACCCCGCTGGCGAAGGCCCACTCCCCCGAGAGTCTCCAGCCGCCGGGCGCCCGGACGAGCCGGCCGGCCGGGGGCACGATCGCGGCAGCGACGCGCACGTCGGGCGAGTCGCCCCACAGCTCGCGCTGCCCCTCGGGCGGCAGGTGCGCGGCGAGGCGGCCGTGGGCGGCGAGCAGCACCGCGCACCAGGCGGTGGAGGCGCAGGCCGCGCCGGCTCCGGCGACGGTGCCGAGCAGCTCGACGAAGCCTCCGGCCGTACCGCCCCAGCGGCGGGGCACGAAGTGCCGGGCGAGACCGGCGGCGGTCATCGCCGCGACGACCTCGGGGTGGAGCCGGCCGGTCCGCTCCGCCTCCTCGGCATGGCGCGCGGCGGCGGCCCGGAGGTGGCCGGGCGCGGCGGGCGCGGCGGGCGCGGCGGGCGCGGCGGGCGCGGCGAGGGAGGCGGGGGCGGCGGGCGCGGCGAGGGAGGCGGGCGCGGCGAGGGAGGCGGCGGCGTCGACGACGGTCATGACGAGTACTCCTTGCGTGGAGGTTCAGTGGTGGTACTGATGCGAGTAGCAAAAGATTCGGTCCGGAAGGTATTTTCTGAGAGCCCGTCATGAACGCCATGGAGGGCCGCTACAGCGGAAGGAGGCGGACGCTCGGTGAGGCAACAGGACAGGGCCCGCATGACCTATGACCTGGTGCTCGGCGCGGCTGCCGCCGAGTTCGCCCTGCACGGATTCGCGGGGACGAACCTGGCCGACATCACGGCCCGCACCGGACTGACCAAGGGAGCCCTCTACGGGCACTTCTCCTCGAAAGCCGATCTCGCCGGCGAACTGACCCGGTCCTTCGAGTCGGCCTGGGCCGACGCCCTCGCCACCGCCGCCGGCGAGGCGGAGGAGAGCGGCGCGGCACTGCCCACCCTGCGGAGACTGCTCGTCGACCTCACCCGCCGGGTGCACGAGGACGTGCCCTTCGCCGCCGGACTGCGCCTGGTCATGGACGCGGCCCGCGCCGACGGCACCTCGCCCGTCCCGCTCGGCGAGCTCTGTCGTGTCGTGGCAGTCCTGGTCCGCAGGGGCCAGGAGGAGGGTTCCGTCCGCACCACCCACCCGGCCGACCTGCTGGCCCGGCTCGTCGTGGCCCTCCTCGTCGGGGCCCCCGCCGTGGTGACGGCGACGGACACGACGGGTCCCGCCGAGCTGGTGAGCGAGGTGTGGGACCTGTTGGAGCCCGCGTTGTCGGGTTCCCGCGGCGGCTGAGACGGCGGGAGGAGAGACCCGGGCGGGGCGTGCGCGTGGGGGGCGCGCATGTGGGGCTGCGCGCGTGGGGGTGTGGGGCCGCGTGCGTGGGGGTGCGCATGTCGCGGTGGGATCAAGGGAGTCGCGGGAGGTCCGCGGGTCGCGGGAGGTCCACGGGCGCCGCGGCGGGGGTCCGCGGGTTACGGAAGGGCCCCCAGGTCGAGCGGGTCACGCGGGTCACGCAGGCCACGCGGGCTCCGCACGGGGCGGAGGCGTACCGCTCCCCCGGAGCCACCGCGGCGGCGGGGTCTCCGTACGGGCGAGGCTTCGGCGATCGACAGGGCGTCCGTGACGGGCCGCGGCGGCGGAAAGGTCCGCGCACCGGTCCGGAGCCTCAAGCCGCCCGTGGCGCGGGCGTGTGCGCGGGCCGCGCGGCCGCCGGGGAAGCGGCTGGGGAGGGGGCCGGGGTCACCGGCGCCGGGCCCGGAAGCCAGGACCAGGACGCCGTCTCCGACGGCGGCGCGGAGATCGGTCCGTCGCCCACCAGGACCGGATGACCGACGGAGCGCAGCAGCGGCAGATCGCTCTCGTCGTCGGCGTACACGAAACACTCCTCGGCGGCGAGGCCGAAGGTCGTCATGATGCGGCGGGCGGCCTCGGCCTTGGACTCGCCGATCATGGGCGGTCCCGACAGTTCCCCGGTGAGCACTCCTTCGGAGGTCACCTCGGGCACGGTGCACACGACGAGATCGGCGCCGACCTCCCGGGCCAGGGGGTCGAGGCAGGCGGAGAAGGCTCCGGAGACGAGGACGATCAGGTCGCCGGCGTCCCGGTGGCGGCGCAGCGCCTCGTACACGGGGGTGTGCAACAGCCCGCCCGCGCGGGCCTTCTCGTACCACTCCCGGCCGGAGGCCTCCAGGTCGTCGAGGTGACTGCCGGCGAGGAAGCGGAAGAAGGAACGGTTCACCTGCTCGCGGGGCACGCCCTCACGGATCTGGCGCTGGAGCGAGGCGCGCGCCGCGGCCAGCCTGCGGGCGGCGACCTCGCCGCGCCCCCAGTACCGGGCGAGAACGCAGGCCATGCTCTTGCAGGTGATCAGGGTCTCGTCCACGTCGAAGAACGCGGCCCGGGCGGGAGCGAGGCTCATGCTCTGCCCCCTCTGCCGAGGAGACGGCTGTCGGCGCGGCGGGCCTCACCGAAACGGCCGGTCATGCCGGTCTGCGGGGCCGTCCGCCGGTCCACCACCGAGGGTGCCGGGTCGGCGATCTCGTACTGCGCCGTCTCGACGAGTTCGAGGATCCGTTCCGCCAGCGGACGCAGGCGGGCACCGGCCGGCGTGAGCTCCACGGAGCGGTTGCCGCGCCGCTGGAAGAGCGAGGCTCCCATGTCCTCTTCGAGGCCCTTGATCTGGGCGGTCACCGCGGGCTGGGAGTAGTGCAGGTTGTGGGCCGCGCGGGTGAAGCTGAGTTCCCGGGCCACTTCGCGGAAGGCCCGTAAGTGCTGGAGTTCCATCCTTCTGCCTTTCTACGCTCGTCCGTTCTTCCCTCGACCGTGCCGTCGTACCGTCACGCGCACCGGGCCACGGCCGTGGCGAGGACGCGTCCTCCCTGGGTCGCGGTGAGGCGCACCCGGCCGTCCTCCGTCGGCGCGGCCTCGACGGCCACGGCCTCGACGAGCTCGCCGAAGACGGCGAAGTCGGCGTTCAGGGAGGTCAGCGTGGTCAGCGCCGTGTCTCCCGCCGTCTGCCGGGCCGCCTGCCTGAAGGCCTCAAGGAGCAGCATCCCGGGCACGTGGTCCGAGGGGTGCTCGAAGTAGCCGGGGTGGGTGGGGTCGACGTGCAGCCGCCATTCCCGCGTGCCGGCCGGCCTGGTCAGGGCCTCCTCTGCGGGTACGGGGCGCAGGACGGCCCGGTCGTCGGCGGCGCCCTCGGGTGCCCCGTACGCGGAGGTGTCGGGGCCGGTGGTCCCCGTGATCCGGCCGCGCTGCCGCAGCCGCCCGTACCGCACGCCGTCGATGACGACGACGCCGGCGGAGGCGCGGGCGCACTCCCGGCCGCCGACCTCGATCACCATGTCGAAGCGGGCGTCGAAGCGGCGCGGGTTCCGCGCTCCGGCGGGCGTCACGACCTTGACGTCGAGGACCGCCGCGAGCGGCCCGCAGCCGACCCGGAGGGCGGCGGGGTCGCTGATGTGCAGCGACAGGGCCTTGAAGATGAAGTGGTGGCCGAGCGGCACGTCGTGGTAGCGGTGGCTCAGGAAGATGCCGGCCTGCCGGACGGTCTCGACGAGGAGCATGAAGTCGGCCTGCCCGGTCTCCTCCGGGCGGTACAGCGCGTGGTTCCGGGGCAGCTGCGCGCCGACCAGGAAGCGGTCGGACCCGGCGACGACCGCGTCGGTGAGGAAGACCTCCGTCACCGAGGCGCGGTGCACGAACCTGCGGGAGATCGTGCGGTCGAAGCTCAGCCCTTCCTTGGCCTCCCGGATCAGCGACTCCAGGGACTCGACGGGCGCGAGCGGCTCGACGGGTAACGCGGTCTGCAGCACACCGATGGACATCCTTATCCCCCTCAAGGTGAAGCATCGTGGCGACGAGGGACCTCGGTGGCCCCTCGGCAGCAAGAAATATACCTTCGGGAATGTATATTGCAAGGCGTAGAAACGAGAGAGGCGGACAGGCATGGCGACACCCCGAAGCGAACCCAAGCAACGGAGCACCGACCCGAAGCAGCGGAGCACCGACCCGAAGCAACGGAGCGAACCGAAGCAGGAGCGCGCCCGGCGCACGAGGGTGCACATCCTCCAGTCGGCCGCCGAGCTCTTCGCCGAGCGCGGCTACGCGACCGTCACCCTTCAGGACGTGGCCGAACGCGCGGAGATGACCAAGGGGGCGGTGTACTTCCACTACACGAACAAGGAGGCCCTGGCCGTCGCGGTCGTGCAGGAGCACTACGCGCGCTGGCCCGAGATCCTCAAGGGCGCCGAGGGCAACCACGAGGAGCCGTTCGACACGCTCACCGCCGTCCTCGACACGGTCACCCGGGCGTTCGCGACCGACATCGTCGTCCAGGCCGGCGCCCGGCTCCAGATCGAGCGGGCGCTCATCGACGCCGAGCTGCCCGAGCCGTACGTCGGCTGGGAGGACTACCTCACCCGGCTGATCACGGAGGCCCGGGACGCGGGGCAACTGCGGGCAGGAGTGGAACCGCGCGCGGCGGCCCGCGTCCTGGTCTCCGCCTTCTTCGGCATGCAGCACATCTCGGACGTCCTCAGCCGGCGCAAGGACCTCACCGAGCGGCACGAGGAGCTGCGGTCCGTCCTCCTCGACGGGCTGCGCGGCTGATCAGCCGCGTGCCCGCCGTGAGAGAGGGGAAAACGGCGTGGCCCCCCACGGGTGTGGGAGGCCACGCCGTACGCGTTCAGCGGGTCGGGACCGGTCAGGACCTGCTGCCCGAGGCGACCGGCGCCGGAGCGGAAGCGGAGCCCGTACCGGAGGACGTACCGGAGGCCGAACCGGAGGCCGAACCGGAGGCCACGACCGGCGTGGGGGCCGGTGCCGCCGCGGCGGCCCTGGCGGCCACCCGGCGCAGGTACAGGTTGTTGAAGACCAGCGCGGCCGCCGTGAGCGAGGCACCGACGATCTGCATGCCGGCCGGGACGACACCGGTCAGGGCGGAGATCACGAACGCGGTGATCGGCACCACGTCCATGAAGAGGACGCCGTTGAGCGGGCCGAGGTAGCGGTTGCCGAAGTTCCAGCCGAGGACACCGACGAAGCCGGCGATGACGCTCATGTAGGCCAGCTGGGGAAGGATCGAGCCCACGGCACCCGCCGTCGGGACCGGGACGCCGCCGGTGGCCAGGATGACCGCCGTGATCACGGCGGCGCTGGCGAGGCCGAGGACCGTGGTGATGGCCGTGTACTTGATCGGGGACCAGGTCGGGAAGTAGCTCGCGCCCGAGGTGTAGACGACCCAGCACAGCGCGGCGAAGAGCAGCAGGGCGTCGGCGCCGGCCGTCTTCGGGTCGGCGATCAGCGAGCCGATGTCACCGTCGGAGACGACGAGGATGGTGCCGACGAAGGACATCGCGATGAAGACGAGCGAGAACTTCGGCGGAACGACCTTCTTCAGCACCCAGTTCACCAGGAAGCCCATCATGGGCATGGTCGCCATCATGATCGAGGCGTTCAGCGCGCCCCGCGCCCCGATGAGGTCCTGGCCGAAGAAGACCAGGAACTGGAAGCCCGCGAAGCCGGCCGTGCCGAACAGCCAGGCCAGACCGATGCGTTCGCCCTTGAGACGCAGCCCTGCCCTGCCCTCGCGGAGGCGGAGGAAGACCAGGAACATCGCACCGGCGATGGTGTAGCGCATCACGGTGAAGGTGAAGGGGTCGATGTGCTTCAGGGTGGAGTCCATGAGGGGGAACATCGCGCCCCAGGACACCGTGGCCAGGAGGCAGAGGAGAACGCCTCGCGTGTACGTGTTCTGACTGTTCATGAGTCTTCCTGTCGGGCCTGAGCCGGCTGGGAGTGGGAGGTGCGGGGAGGGGAGGGGCCGGGTCCTGCGGAGGGGGTGGGGAACCCGGCCCCCGGACGGGGGACGGGCGGATCAGACCCCGACCGGCTCCGGCTCGCGGGACTCCGCGGGCCGGATGTCGAGCAGCGGCAGGACCGACTCCAGGAGCTGGGCGGCCCGGACCTTGCCGGTCGGGCTGTACGGGATGGCGTCGACGGGGACGACGTACGCCGGGAGGCAGGGCACGCGGCGGGCGCAGGCGGCGCTGACCGCCCGGTAGCCGCTCTCCTGCCGCTCGGGCGCGACGGGGGTGAAGGGCACGACGAGCACCTCGCCCGCGCCGGGGAGCTTCGTCCGCAGGACGGCCGTCTCGCGGACGCAGGGCAGGTCCATCAGATCGGCTTCGAGGCCGAAGATGTTGACGTCGAGCGGCTTGCCCGCCTCGGCCTTCGCCACGCCGTCGTTGCGGCCGGTGAGTTCGAGCCGGCCCGCCTCGTCGACGAGCCCGCTGTCGCCGGTGAGCAGGAAGCGCTGCGTACGGCCGCCGTAGTCCAGCGTCATGAAGTCGGGCTCGCTCGTCGCGTAACTGTCCATCAGCTGGTAGCTGGCGATGGCGACCCGGCCCCGGCTGCCCTTCGGGAGCGGCTTGTTGTCGGCGTCGAGGACGACGACGGTGTTGCCGGGCATCGGGCGGCCGGAGCGGCAGGGCGCCACGTGCAGCTCCTCGGGGCCGATCATGACGTTCACGCCGGTCTCGGTCGTCCCGTAGTAGAGGTGGAGCACCGGACCGAGGCGGTCCCAGGCGTTGTTGATGACCCACCGGTTGAGGTGCCGGCCGCCGGAGAGCACGAAGTGCAGGCGGGAGGTCTTGTGCAGGTGCTCCGAGTTCGGGTGGGCGACGACCCGGGCCAGGACCGGCGGCACCATGAGGGTGGTGGAGACGCCCTCGTCCTGGATGATGCGGATGAGCTCCTCGGCGTCGTCGTGCGGCCCGAGGACGACGGTGCCGCCCAGGGTGAGGAAGATCCGCGCCCAGCCCGGCCCGGAGGCGTGGTAGAGCGGCACCGTGACGAGGTGGACGTCCTCTTCGTCGAAGGCGTACTGGTCGACGAGGTCGGCGAAGCGGCGGGCCTCGAAGGAGGTGCGCCGGACGACCATCTTGGGGACGCCGCTGGTGCCGGAGGTGAAGGAGAAGGCCTCGAAGGGCTGCTCCACCGGCTGCGGTTCGCCCGGCGCCGACACGAGGAGGTCGGTGAAGCTGACCGAGACGGTCTGGCCGTCGGGCAGGCCCACGGGCTCGCTGTCGATGAATATGTCGAGTATGTCCCGGCCGCCCGGCCAGCCGCACTCCTCGACCAGGCCGCGGTGGGCCTTCGAGGTGATGACGACGGTCGGCTCCAGCTGGTCGAGCGCGGCGGCGGTGGCGACGGTCCCGGCGGTGTAGTCGAGGCCGACGCAGGGGATGCCGAGGGAGCTGACGGCGGCCATGGAGACCACCAGCTCCCAGCTGTTCTCGGCGAGGAAGACCGCGCGGGCGGGCCGGGCCTCGGGCAGCAGGTCCTGGATGGCGCAGGCCACCCGGCTGACCTTGTCGGCGAAGCTCGCCCAGGTCATGCGGGTCTCGCCGTCGACGACGGCGACGCGCTGGGGCCAGCGGGCGGCGTGCTTGCGGATGTCCGCGATCTTGATCATGGATCTCTCTCCTCGGGGTGGTCGGGCCTCGGGATCGGGGTGGGGATCAGCCGGTGGCGACGGCGGTCGCGGCGGCCGTGACGGTGGCCGCGGTGGTGCCGGTGGCCGAGACGGCGGCGGCGGCACCGGCGAGCTGCTCGGTGGTGAGGCTCTCGGCGGTGAGGCTCTCGGCGGTGAGGCTCTCGACCGTCAGGTGGTCGGCCGTCAGGTGGTCGGCCGTCAGGTGGTCGGCCGTCAGGTGGTCGGCCGTGGCCGGTACGGAGCCGGTGGCGGCGGCCTGGACGGCGAGCTCACGGGCGGAGACGGTCGGGTTCCGCAGCGTGTAGATCTCGCAGCCGCTGGAGCGGAGCGTGTCGATCTGACTGAGCGTCCGCTCGCAGAGCTTCTCGCCGGGCACCGTGATGGGGATGCCGGGCGGGTAGGCGATGATGAAGTGCTCGGAGGTGCCCGTGGCCAGGGCCGCGGAGGCGCTCCGGTAGGTGCGCTGGATGGTGCGCAGGGCGTCGAGGAGACGCAGCAGGGTGGCCTCGTCCACACCGATGTGGATGTGGAAGAGGACGGCGTCGCCGCTCTCCCGCGCCACGTACAGCGCGTACTCGTCGAAGAGCATCCGGCGGAAGTCCGCGGCCGTGATGCCGAGGGCGCTGATGTCGACGAGGACCCGGGTGGGGTCGTCGCTGACGAGCTGCGCGGCGTCGGTGAGGTGGCCGTCGGGTCCGAGCGGCCGGTACGCGGAGAGCCGCGGGTCCGTGGCGAGTTCGACGCGCAGGGTGCGGGCGAGCCCGAGGGAGCGGCCGAGGAGCGACTCGCCCTCGGTCTCGGCCTGGAGCCGGGCCAGGTCCAGGCTGGCGAGGACGGGCCAGCTGGGCGAGGTGGTGTGGTGCTGGAAGAGGGCCTGCGCGGTGCGTTCCTGGGCCTCGCCGTCGCCGATGAGGTGCAGGTAGGAGCCCTGGCGGAGCGCCGACATCGACTTGTGCGCGGAGTGGGTGACGGCCACGTTCATGGCGAGCCGGGGGTCGGCGGCGCGCAGCGCCTCGACGGCGTGCAGCGCGGTGAGCGGGCGCAGCCGGGGGTGGAAGCGGTGGGCGGCGCCCCAGGCCTCGTCGACCAGGACGGAGACGGTGGGGTGGACGGCGGCGAGCTCGGCGAGGACGGTCGGCAGGTCGTACCGGACGCCGTCGTAGGAGACGGCGGAGAGGACGACGGTGTCGAAGGGCCGGCCCTCGGCCGCGGCGGCGCGGAACATCTCCAGGAGCCGGGGCAGGTCGGCGTACGTCCGGGGGCAGCCGTCGCAGCAGCGCTGCATGGGGGCGTACGCGACCTGGACGCCGAGCGAGTTGAGGGCGAAGTGCACCGACTGGTGGCAGGAGCGGTCCGCGAGGACGCGGGAGCCGGGCTGGGTCAGCGCGGTCAGGGCGACCCGGTTGGCGGTGCTGGTGCCGGCGGAGAGGAAGAAGGTGGCGTCGGCGCCGAAACTGCGGGCCGCCAGGCGCTGGGCCTCGCGGAGCGGTCCCCGCGGCCGGAAGAAGGAGTCGAGCATCGTGCCGCTGTAGGACACGTCGGCCGCGAGCTGCGCGACGCCGAAGAGCGCCTCGTAGGTCTCCCGCATGTGGGAGTCGCGGATAGACCGGCCGTGCGAGAGCGGCAGCGCGTGGAACGTGGCGATGTCACGTCGGGCGACTGCGAGCACGGCGTCGGCGAGGGGGGTCCTGCCGTCCGGGTAGGCCCCGGAGCGAGCCGGCAGTGTCGCCGGCTCCGGAGTGGAGCTGGTGGATGCGGTCATGGACCCATGAAATAAAAACCTTCGCGAAGGTATCAACTATCATCAGTGAAGCTGATGGACGGCCGGGAGGACCCCCCGGCCGACCAGCGGCGATGAGGAGGCCCTAGGCGGAGGCCCGGCGCGGACGGGCCACGAGTTCGCCGCCGCAGTTGGGACAGACGTCGTTCATCGCGTCGGCGCAGGGCACGCAGTAGCTGCACTCGTACGAACAGATCCGCGCGGGCCCGTCCGCCGTCAGGGTCGCCGTCTCACAGCGCTCGCACCGGTCTCGCATCTCCAGGGCCATGATCGGCTCCCCCTCCTCGTACGACTGAGAACGACTCCATGATCGACTTCGGCCGCCGGCCCCTCAACAGGCCGGCGGCCAAAGACCGACGGAATCGGGCCAGGGCCGTGCGGGAGGTTTTCCGCCGGAACGGCGGATCAGTGCCTGACCAGACAGAACGGGTGGCCCGCCGGGTCCGCGTACACCCGCCAGCTCCGCGTACCCGCCCCGTCGTCGAGCAGCTTCGCGCCCTGCGCGAGGACCTCCTCCTGGGCCGCGTCCAGGTCCGCGACGCCGAGGTCGAGGTGGAACTGCTGGGGGCGCTCCGGGTCCGGCCAGGTCGGCGGGCGGTGGTCGGGCACGCCCTGGAAGCAGAGGACGAGACCGCCGGGCGTGTGCAGCGTGGACCAGGCCTCACCGAGGGACCAGCGGGGGTCGGGCCGGTCGACGTCCCCGCCGAGCACGGCCCGGTAGAACACGGCGAGTTCACGAGGCGCGGAACAGTCCAGGACGATGCACTGCAGGTCGGCGATCATGGACGGATCATAGGCGGGGCCGGACCGGACCGGACCGAACCGGAGCCGGACCAAGCCAGAGCTGGACCAGGCCAGAGCCAGCCGGACCGGACCGGAGCCGGACCAGGCCAGAGCCGGGTAGGCCAGAGCCGGGTCGGCCCGGAACCAGAGCCGCACCAGGCCAGAGCCGGACCCGAACCGGAACCGGACCCGGCCAGAGCCGGACCGGGCCGGAGTCGCGTCGCGATGCGCGGCACCGAGGTCACCCGGCCCGGCGCCCCGCCCCCGCCCGGACGGCGGTCGCCCGGACGACGGTCGCCCGGCAATCCGTGCCCTCCCCGCGCACGTACCCATAGACAGGCACTCCGCGGAAGGAGGAGTGGTCATGCATCCGCTGAAGCGTGCAGCGCTCGCGGTGGCCTCGGTCGCCCTCGCGGCGGCGGGCACCGCGGGCATCGCCGCGGGCCCCGCCTTCGCCGGTCAGCCCAACCAGTCCTGCGAAGAGCAGCCCGTCCGCCCGGGGCAGTCCCCGTCGGCCCCCGGTTCCGCCTTCGACCCCGACGGCGTCGCCGGGACCCACTACGCCGGCGAACAGCCGCAGAACTCCGTCAACCCCCACTCCGTGTCCCAGTACGACGTGGCCTGCTTCCAGGTCTCGACGCACTGACGTCCCCCACCCTGAAGCGGCCTCGGCCCGAACGAGGAGGCGGCCGGCCGCTTCTACTCCGCCCGGGCCCGGCGGGACTGCGTGCGCACCGCGCCCATGCTCGCCCCGATGACCAGGGCTATCGCCAGTGCGTCGGTGGCGGACAGGGCCTGGCTCAGGACGAGGAAGCCGGCCGCCGCCGCGATGGCCGGTTCCAGGCTCATCAGGATCGCGAACGTGGGCGCGGGCAGGCGGCGCAGCGCGAGGAGTTCCAGCGTGTACGGGAGGACCGAGGACATCAGCGCGACCGCGAGGCCCAGGCCGATCGTCGACGGTACGAGGAGCTTGTCGCCCGCCTCCGCGATGCCGAGCGGCAGGCTGAGGACCGCGCCGAAGGCCATCGCGAGCGCGAGCCCGTCCGCCTGCGGGAAGCGGCGGCCGGTACGGGCGCTGAAGACGATGTACGCCGCCCACATCGCCCCCGCCGCGAGCGCGAAGCCCGCACCCAGCGGATCGAGGCGGTCGAAGCCGCCGCCCCCGAGGAGCACGACGCCGCCGAGGGCGAGCCCGGCCCAGAGGAGGTTGACGAGGCGGCGCGAGGCGACGACCGAGAGGATCAGCGGGCCGAGGACCTCCAGGGTCACGGCGGCGCCCAGCGGAATCCGGTCGGCGGCCTGGTAGAAGAGGATGTTCATGCCGGCCATGGCGGTGCCGAAGGCGACGATCGTCCCCCAGTCGGCCCGGCCGTAGCCGCGGACCTTGGGCCGGCACACGATCAGCAGCACGGCGGCGGCGAGCACGAGCCGCAGGGTGACCACGCCGAGCGCTCCGGCGCGCGGCATCAGAAGAACCGCGACGGCCGAGCCGAACTGCACGGACAGCCCGCCGGCGACGACGAGCGCGACGGGCCCGAGCCGGTGACCGGCGGCGGACGGGACCGCCCCGGGGTGCGCCGCGGGCGACGCAGGCGCCGGCGCTGCGGCCTGGGCGGCCACGGGCGCCACGGCCGGAGCCGCCTCCTTGACCGGACTGTCCACCGACGACTCCTTCACCTACACGCGCTAGTTCACTGAACTGAACCTGAAGTCCAGAATAATGCACCCCCGTCCAGGCCCACACCCGGAATTCCCCTCCCACGCTACGAGCCCCCGCGCGGCACGGGAAATGCCGATTGTGCTGCGGTTATGCTCCGGACGCATGAGCATCGAGCTGCGCCACCTCCGCTGCTTCCTCGCCATCGCCGAGGAATCCAGTCTCACCAGGGCGGCCGCCCGGCTCCACCTGACCCAGCCCGCCGTCTCCCGCACCCTGGCCGCCCTGGAGCAGCACCTCGGCGCCCGGCTCGTCGACCGCTCCACCCACCACCTCGCGCTGACCGCCGAAGGCCGCGCGTTCCAGGACCGGGCCGCCGCCGCCCTCGCCGCCTTCGACGCCGCGGTCGACCCGGCGCGCCTGCGGCACCGCCCCCTGCGCCTCGGGCACGCCTGGTCGGCCTTCGGCCCGTACACCACTCCCCTGCTCCGGCGCTGGCAGCGCGCCCACCCCGAGACCCCGCTCGAACTCCTCCGCATCGACGACCGCACCGCCGGCCTCGCCCGCGGCGAGGTCGACGCGGCGCTGCTGCGCGGGGCGGTGGAGGCGCCGGGCCTGGTCACGGCGGAGCTCACGACCGAGGAGCGGGTGACCGCGCTCCCCGCCGACAGCCCCCTGGCGGACCGTCCCCGTCTCACCCTCGACGACCTCGCGGGCGAGACGGTCGTCCTCAACACCGTCTCGGGCACGACCACGCTGTCCCTCTGGCCGGCCACCGCCCGCCCGGGGGCGACGCTGACGGTCGCCAACACCGACGACTGGCTCACGGCGATCGCCGCCGGCCGGGGCATCGGCGTCTCCTCCGCCTCCACGGCGGCCCTCCACCCCCACCCGGGCGTCGCCTACCGCCCCCTCACCGACGCACCTCCGCTCCCGGTCGTCCTGGCCTGGCGCGACGCCTTCCCGCACCCGGCGACGGAGGAACTGGTGGCGATGGCCCGGGAGATCGTCAGCGGAAGCTGACCACCTCGGCCGGGTCCCGGCGTCCCCACGTCCCCACGTCCCCACGTCCCGACGTCCCGACGTCCCGCCGCAGGGGGCGCGCGAACCGGTGACTGTCATAGGTGCTTGTTACGGTCGTCGTGTTACGAAGGTCCTTGACTCAGGGGGTAGTTGTGGGCGATCACGACATGCGCGCGTTCGGTGTCGGCCTGTTCGATCAGTGGACGGCCATGTGGAACGGCGACCTCGATCTCGTCCACGAGATCATGGCGCCCGCCTTCGTGCTGCGGTACGCACAGGCGGGCACCGAAGGCTTCGACGAGGTCCGGACCCCGCAGCAGCTCGCCGAGATCGTCGCCGCCTGGCACAAGTCCCGCACCGGGCTTCTCTTCGCGGCGGAGGGGACCGCCGTCGTCGACCTCTCGCCTGCCGACGGCGCGCCGACCGGACTGGTCGCGCGTCCCTACCTCGCGAGCTTCGCCGGCGAGGACGGTGCGCGGGTCGCCAGGAGCGGAGTCGACGTCCTCAGCGTGCGCGAGGGGTTGATCGTCGAGGTCTGGTCGGTCTCCTCCGGTGCCGCCGGCCGGACGTTCTACCGCTAGGGGGTGTCACGCCGCGAGCCCGGCCTGATCGGCAAGACACCCCCTAGGGGCGCCTCTCGGCGGTCGCCGATCCGCGGCGGTCCTCCACCCCGTCCGCCAGTACCTCCGCCACGTGCCGCCCCCGCGAGGCCGTCAGGTCTCCGATCTGCGTCCTGCACGAGAAGCCGTCCGCCAGGACCACCGCGTCCCCGGCTGCTCGCAGCGCCGGCAGGAGCTGGTCCTCCGCGCACGCCACCGACACCTCGTAGTGGCCCGGTTCGAAGCCGAAGTTGCCCGCCAGGCCGCAGCAGCCGCCCGCGAGGTCGCCCGTGAGGCCGGCCCGTTCCCGGAGGCGGCGGTCCGCCGCGTCGCCGAGGACGGCGTGCTGGTGGCAGTGGGTCTGGCCGGTGACCGGGCGGTCGAGGCGCGGCGGGGTCCAGTCGGGGGCCAGCTGTTCCAGGGCCTCCGCGAAGGTGCGGACCGCTGCCGCCAGGCGTGCGGCGCGCGGGTCGTCCGGGAGCAGTTCGGGCAGGTCGGTGCGGAGGGTGGCCGCGCAGGAGGGTTCCAGGACCACGACGGGGCGGCCCGCCTCGCCCATCACGTCCAGCGTCCGCCGCATCACCTTGCGGGCCGCGCCCAATTGGCCCGTCGACACGTACGTCAGCCCGCAGCAGACGCGGCCCGGCGGCAGCTCCACCCCGAGCCCCGCGTCCTCCAGGACCCGGACGGCGGCCTCGCCCACCTCCGGCGCCAGGTGGTTCGTGAACGTGTCCGGCCACAGGGTGAGCGACGGCCGCCGGGTCGAGGCGCGCTGGGCGAACCAGTACGCGAAGGACCGCTCCGCCACCCTCGGCATCGTCCGCTCCGGCGTCACCCCCGCCAGCGACGCCGCGAACGGCAGCCGCAGCGCCGCGTTCAGTCCCCGCCCGAAGTGCGCCAGCCAGCCCGGCAGCCGGCCCATGGTCCAGTGCGAGCGGGGGCGACGCCACAGCCCCGTCAGGCCCGCGTAGTGCCGGTCCAGGAACTCCGCCTTGTACGCCGCCATGTCGACGCCCACCGGGCAGTCGCTGCGGCACCCCTTGCAGGACAGGCACAGGTCGAGCGCCTCCCGGACCTCCTCCGAACGCCAGCCGTCGGTGATCACCTCGCCCAGCGCCATCTCGTGCAGCAGCCGCGCCCGGCCCCGGGTGGAGTGCCTCTCCTCGCCCGTCGCCCGGTACGAGGGACACATCACCCCCGGGGAAGGGGCCTCGCTCGGCCCGGCCACCCGGCACTTCGCCACACCCACGCACCTCGCGGCGGCCCTTCCCACCCCCACCACCGGCAGGCCCTCGAACCGGAGTCCCTCGTCGAGCCGCCGCGGCCTCACCAGCATCCCCGGGTTCAGGCCCCCGTCCGGGTCCCACACGTCCTTGACGGCGCCGAAGAGGCCGACCAGCTCCTCCCCGTACATCCTCGGCAGCAGCTCGGCCCGCGCCTGCCCGTCGCCGTGCTCCCCGGAGAGCGAGCCGCCGTGGGCGACCACGAGGTCGGCGACCGCCTCCGAGAAGCGGCGGAAGTCCCGTACGCCCTTCCCCGTCCACAGGTCGAAGTCGATCCGCACGTGCACGCAGCCGTCGCCGAAGTGCCCGTACGGAACTCCCCTGAGGCCGAAATCGGCCAGCAGCGCACGGAAGTCACGGAGGTACGCGCCCAGCCGGGCCGGCGGCACCGCGCAGTCCTCCCACCCCGGCCAGGCGTCACCGCCCCCCGGCATCCGTGTCGCCGTCCCCGCCGCGTCCTCCCGGATCCGCCACAGCGCCCGCTGTCCGGCCGGCTCCCGCACCACGACCGCGTCCAGCGCGTCCGCCGCCCGGACCAGCTCACGCGCCGCGCCCGCGCCGTCCACCTCGCAGAACAGCCACGCTCCGCCCCGGGGCAGTCCCGCGGCACCCCGTACGAGATCGGCCGCCATGCCCTCCACGGTCAGCGGCCCTCCCCCACTCTCGGCTCCGCGCGAGCGGGGGGACCCCCATGGGAGCAGCCCCGCCGCCGCGTCCGCCGCCGCCGTCTCGTCCGCGTACCCCAGGACCACGAGGACCGGCTCGGCGGGCAGCGGGACGAGCGACACCGTCGCCTCCGTCACCACGCCGAGCGTGCCCTCGCTGCCGCAGAAGGAGCGGGCGACGTCCCGGCCGCGTTCGGGGAGCAGCGCGTCGAGGGCGTAGCCGGAGATGCGGCGGGGCAGTCCGGCCGGGTAGCCGGTCCGGAGGAGGGCGAGGTGGCGGTCGACGAGGTCGAGGAGTCCGGCGGGGGCGCCCCGCCCCTCCCTCCCCAACGTCAACCTCTCTCCTCCGTACGTCACCACTTCCAGTGAGCGCACGTTGTCCGCCGTGGTCCCCCAGGCGACCGAGTGCGCCCCGCACGCGTTGTTGCCGATCATGCCGCCGAGGGTGCAGCGGCTGTGCGTGGAGGGGTCGGGGCCGAAGGTCAGGCCGTACGGGCGGGCCGCCGCCCGCAGCCGGTCCAGGACGAGGCCCGGCCGGACCACCGCCGTCCGCGCCTCGGGGTCCAGCGAGACGATCCCGTCCATGTGCCGTGTGAGGTCGAGCACGACGCCGGTGCCGGTCGCCTGGCCTCCGATCGAGGTCCCGGCGCCCCGCGCGACGACCGGAGTGGTGCCGTGCGCCCGGCACACCTCCAGGACGGCGGCGACGTCGGCGGCGTCGCGCGGCGCGACCGTACCGGCCGGAACGCGGCGGTAGTTGGAGGCGTCCATCGTCGTCAGGGCCCTCGCCGTGACGGAGAAGTCGACCTCTCCGGCGACGGCCGCGCGCAGGTCGGAGGCCAGTCCGGAGGCGTGTTCCTCGTGTCTTCCCACAAGCCCAGGATGTCTCAGTCCTCGTCTCATCGGGCGGACATCCGGCGACCGGTCCCGCCCCGAACCGATACTCTCCGCCTCGTGGCTGAGATCCAGATTCCCGCTGACATCAAGCCCGCCGACGGCCGTTTCGGCGCGGGCCCCTCCAAGGTGCGTACGGAGGCGCTGGACGCCCTGGCCGCCACCGGCACCTCCCTCCTCGGCACGTCCCACCGCCAGGCTCCGGTCAAGAACCTGGTCGGCGAGGTACGTACCGGCATCTCCGACCTCTTCTCGCTGCCCGAGGGCTACGAGGTGATCCTGGGCAACGGCGGCTCCACCGCCTTCTGGGACGTCGCGACCCACGGTCTGATCGAGAACAAGTCGCAGCACCTCACCTTCGGCGAGTTCTCCTCCAAGTTCGCGAAGGCCGCCAAGCTGGCTCCCTGGCTTGCCGAGCCGACCGTGATCTCCTCCGACCCGGGCACCCACCCGGAGCCGGTGGCCGAGGCGGGCGTCGACGTCTACGCGTACACGCACAACGAGACCTCCACCGGTGTCGCCGCCCCGCTGAAGCGGGTCGCGGGCGCCGACGAGGGCGCGCTCGTCCTGGTCGACGCGACCTCCGGCGCGGGCGGCCTCCCGGTCGACATCACCGAGACGGACGTCTACTACTTCGCCCCGCAGAAGTCCTTCGCCGCCGAGGGCGGTCTGTGGCTGGCGGCCTTCTCCCCGGCCGCCCTGGAGCGGGCGCAGAAGATCCACGCCTCGGGCCGGCACATCCCCGAGTTCTTCTCCCTGCCGACGGCGATCGACAACTCGCTGAAGAACCAGACGTACAACACCCCGGCGCTGTCGACCCTCTTCCTGCTCAACGAGCAGCTGAAGTGGATCAACGGCCAGGGCGGTCTGGACTGGGCCGTGGCCCGGACGAAGGAGTCCTCGGACGCCCTCTACACGTGGGCCGAGGAGTCGAAGTACGCGACGCCGTTCGTCACCGACCCGGCGAAGCGCTCGCAGGTCATCGGCACGATCGACTTCGCGGACGAGATCGACGCGGCGGCGGTCGCGAAGGTGCTGCGCGCCAACGGCATCGTGGACACCGAGCCGTACCGCAAGCTGGGCCGCAACCAGCTGCGGATCGCGATGTTCCCGGCGATCGACCCGGCGGACGTGCGGGCCCTGACGGCCTGCATCGACTACGTCATCGGGCAGCTGTAGTACCCCGTCCCGTACGAAGGGCCCGGCGCCGGACATCGTCCGCGCCGGGCCCTTCGGCTATCCCTTCCTCAGCAGGCGCTTGACGCCGACCACGAGGACGGTGGCGCTGGCGAGGACGAGGAAGCCGGTGGTGGCGCTCCCGCCCCCCTCGCTGCCCTGGCCTCCCTGGCCTCCCTGGCCTCCCGCGGACGGGGAGTCGGGCGAGCCGCCCGGTGTCTCCGTCGGTTTCGTCGAAGGCCCGCCGGAGGTCCGGTCCACCCGCACCACCCGGCTGTTCCTGCCCTCCGAGCCGAACATGAAGGCCGAGCCGTCGGTCGTGTACGTCACCGATTCCGCCTGGCCCTGGAAGGGGGCCCCGACCGCCGTGCCCTCGTCGGCGAGGCGGCCGTCCCTCCAGGCGTACTCCTTGGCGCTGAAGTAGCCGCGCAGGACGAGCCGGTCGCCGTCCGGGGAGAAGGCGCCGTCGGTCACCCAGGGGACCTCGTCGACGCGCCGGAAGACGTTCGTGCCGGACGTGGAGAGGTGCTCGGGGCCCGCGTACAGGCCGCCGCCGTCCTCGTTCTTGCTCGCGATGTACACCCGGCCGGTCTTCGGATGGACCATCAGGGCCTCGGCGTTGCGGGCCCCGTCGGCGTACTTCACGACGTACTGCCGCGCGCGGACGGTCTGGTCCTTCAGGGTCTCCGGCTCGGGGAAGCGGTAGATCCAGACGTGGTCCCAGGAGCCGTCGAGGTTGTCGCCGATGTCGCCGACGTAGATGTCGCCGTCCGGGCCGACGGCGATCGCCTCCATGTCGCGGGGGGTGCCGACGCCGGCCATGGTCAGGGTCGCGACGGTCTTTCCCGTACGGGAGTCGATGCCGTAGATCAGGGGCGCGTCCTGGTCGTTGTGCGTCCAGTAGATCCCCGGGTGGGCCCGGCTCGCGGCGAGGCCGCTGGACTCGGTGATCCGGGAGTCCTCGATCGTGAAGTCCCGGTCGGGTTCCTGCCCTTGGGCACGGGCGTGACCGGCCGGGAGCAGCGCCAGGGCAGCGGCCGCGCCGAGGGCGCACAGAGCAGATCGCATGGGATCAAGCCTGCCATGACGCCGGGGAAACCCGCTTGACCAGCATCGGAGGCCCTGTCATGGTCGCGCCCATGCCTACCTTCTCCGCCTCCGACGGGACCCTGCTCGCGTACCACGCGTCCGGTTCCGGCGCCCCGCTGATCTGTCTGCCCGGCGGCCCCATGCAGGACTCCGTGTACCTCGGTGACCTGGGCGGTCTCGACGCCCACCGGACGCTGATCCGCCTCGACCTGCGGGGCACGGGCGGGTCCGCGGCGCCGGAGGACCCGGCCTCGTACCGCTGCGACCGGCTCGTCGAGGACGTGGAGGCGCTGCGCGCGCACCTCGGGCTGGACACGATCGACCTCCTCGGGCACTCGGCGGGCGCGAACCTGGCCGCGCTGTACGTGACCCGGCATCCGGAGCGGGTGGCGCGGCTGGTGCTCCTCACCCCGGGCACGGCGGCGGTCGGGCTCGACACGAGCGGTGAGGAGCGGCTCGCGGCGGCGCGGCAGGCGTGGCGCGAGGAGGAGCCGTGGTTCGGTCCGGCGTACGCGGCGCTGGAGGAGCTGGCGGCGGGACGCGGTTCGGCGGAGACCTTCCAGGCCGTCGCGCCGTTCTTCCACGGGACCTGGGACGAGGCCGCGCGGGAGCGGCACGCCGACAGCCACCGGCAGCGGAACGGGGAGGCCGCGGGCGTCTACGCGAGCGAGGGCGCGTTCGAACCGGCGGCCACGCGCGCGGTGTTCGCGGAGTTCGACCGTCCGGTGCTCGTCGTGGCCGGGGAGGGCGACGCGAACACTCCGGTGCCGACGGCCACCGCGTACGCCGGGCTGTTCCCGAAGGCGGAGCTCGCCGTCCTGGCGGGGGCGGGGCACTTCCCGTGGCACGACGACGCGGAGGGGGTCGCGTCGACGGTGGACGGTTTCCTGGCGTAGCCGGCGCAGGGCCCGTGTCCCGGATCACGTCGCAGCTCCGGGACACGGTCCGCGATGATGTGACCATGCGTTTTCTGTTCGTCGGCGACAGCATGACCATCGGACGCGCCGGCGACTGGACCTGGCGTTACCGCATGTGGGAGCACCTGGAGTCGACGCTCCCGGGCGGGTACGAGATCGTCGGACCGCGCTCCGGCCTGTACGACCCCGCCGCCGACGCCCCGGCCTCGGAGGCGTACCCCGACCCGGCGTTCCCCGCCGCCGCCCGGCGTCATCTGGCCGGCTGGGGCGAGGGCTGGCTGCACATGGCGCCGCTGATCGGCGAGACGGTCGCGGCGACGGGGGCGGACGTCCTGCTGATCTCCCTGGGCCTGATCGACCTGGGGTTCTACACGAACAGCGACCAGACGGAGGAGAACGTCCGGGCGTTCGTGGCGGCGGCGCGGGCCGCGAACCCGCGCGTCCGGGCCGTCCTGCTGCCGGTCATCCCGAACGTCCGCGCCGGGTACGACGCCGCTTTCGCCGCCGAGTGCGCCCGCTTCAACGAGCTCCTCGCGAAGGCGGTCGCCGATCTGGACACGGCCGCCTCGCCGCTGCTGCTCGCGACGGTCCCGGAGTCGTACGACCTCCGGGAGGACACGTACGACGGCACGCACCCCGGCCCGACCGGGGAGCGCAAGCTGGCCGCCGCGTTCGCCGACGCGATGCACCAGGCGTGGGGCCTGGGCGGCCCGTACGCCGTCTGAGGGGTCAGGCGGCGCGGACGAGGCGGTTCGCGAAGGTCGACACCGTGTACGCACCGATGCCGAGGCAGACCTCCAGGGCGTTGCGGCGGGTGTAGCCGGCCTTCTCGAAGGCGGCGAGGTCCTCGTCGCTGACGGCTCCGGAGGAGGCGAGGACGCGGAGGGTGAACGTCCGTACGGCGGCGAGGCGTTCGGCGTCGGGGGCCGGCCCGAGGGCGGCCATCTTCGCCTCGTGCATGTCGACGCACAGGTGGCACTGGTTGCGTTCGGCGACGGTCAGGATGACGGTCTCGCGGGAGTGCGGGTCGAGGGTGGTGGACTCGAAGATCGCGCTGAGCTTGAGGAAGCCGTCGAGGGTCTCCGGGGAGGTCTCCTTGAGGAGGGCGACGGTGGCGGCGGTACGGGCGGACATGTCGAGCGGTGCGGACAAGGCGGTTCCCCCAGACTAGAATGGACAACATGGTTGACCATGTCGCTGGAGAAAACGTAAACCAGGTTGTCGATAAAGGCAAGGGAGTACCCGGGAACGACACCCCCGGGTACGAACTCCCCCTGCTCCTCTTCGGCGGCTTCCGCACGCTCATCGACCGGCTCCACGCCCGCCTCGCCGACGAGGGCCACCCCGACATGCGCCCCGCCCACGGCTTCGCCATGCAGGCCATCGGCACCCGGGGCGCCACCGCCAGCGACATCGGACGGCGCCTCGGCGTCTCCAAGCAGGCCGCCGGCAAGACCGTCGACCGGCTGCTCGCCGCCGGCTACGCCGAACGCGCCGACGACCCCGCCGACGCCCGCCGCAAACTCGTCCGGCTCACCCCGCGCGGATACGACGCCCTGGCCCGCTCCGCCGCGATCTTCGACGACCTGCGGGCGGAGTGGGCCGCGACCCTCGGCGCGGACCGCGTCCGCGACATGGAGGCGGCCCTGCGGAACGTCGTCCCCGCGGAGACGGCGTTCCGCCTGGACGCCACGAGCTGGCTGGGAGCCCCTTAGGGAGGGGGCCCCTCAGGGAGGGGGCCCCTCAGGGAGACCCTCAGGGAGAGAGTCCCCTCAGGGGACGGTCACCGGGTCACCGGTCACCAGGTCACCGCATCACCAGGCGAAGGCCTCCGGAGACGGCCCGGGCCCCGGGAAGATCTCGTCGAGCCCGTCCAGAACCTCCTCGCTCAGCTCGAGCTCCAGGGCGCGCAGCGCGCCCGCCAGCTGCTCCGGGGTGCGGGGCCCGACGATGGGACCGGTGACACCGGGACGGGTGAGCAGCCAGGCGAGGGCCGTCTCGCCCGGCTGGAGGCCGTGCTTGTCGAGCAGGTCCTCGTAGGCCTGGAGCCGCGCCCGCGCCGCCGGGTCGGCGAGCGTGGCCGCCGCCCGCCCCTCCGTGCGCCGCTTGCCCTCGGCCTCCTTCTTCAGGACGCCGCCGAGCAGCCCGCCGTGCAGCGGCGACCAGGGGATGACCCCGAGGCCGTACTCCTGCGCGGCCGGGATCACCTCCATCTCGGCGCGCCGCTCGAAGAGGTTGTAGAGGCACTGCTCGCTGACGAGCCCGACCGAGCCGCGCCGGGCGGCGATCTCGTTGGCCTGGGCGATCTTGTAGCCGGGGAAGTTCGAGGAGCCGGCGTACAGCACCTTCCCCTGCTGGATCAGCACGTCGACGGCCTGCCAGATCTCCTCGAAAGGAGTCGCCCGGTCGACGTGGTGGAACTGGTAGACGTCGATGTAGTCCGTCCCCAGCCGCTTCAGGCTGGCCTCCACGGCCCGCCGGATGTTGAGCGCCGAGAGCTTGTCGTGGTTGGGCCAGGCCTCGCCGTCGGGGCCCATGTTCCCGTACACCTTGGTGGCGAGGACGGTACGGTCACGCCGCCCGTCGCCCCGGGCGAACCAGGAGCCGATGATCGACTCCGTACGCCCCTTGTTCTCCGCCCACCCGTACACATTGGCGGTGTCGAAGAAGTTGAGCCCCGCGTCGAGGGCGGTGTCCATGATGGCGTGACTGGTGGCTTCGTCCGTCTGCGGTCCGAAGTTCATCGTCCCGAGGACGAGTCGGCTGACCTTGAGTCCGGTGCGTCCGAGCTGCGTGTACTCCATGGTCGTCAAGCCAACTGCTTCGAGCGCACTCGAAGCAAGGCCCTTCCCACGGCATGGGCAGGGAGCGGGTACGGGGGGCTACTGGCCGGCCAGTGAGGCCACCGCGATGATCGCGAACATCAGTACGAGCACACCGGCCATGATCCGGTTACGGGTCTTCGGGTCCACCCGACGAGGTTAACCCGAGTGCCCCTCGCGCCCCTCAAGGGGCCAGGCGCCGACCGTCTCGTACCGGGGCTGCGCGCCCGGCACCCCACCGCCCGGCAGGTTCGACCGGACGAGCGCCAGCTCGGTCACGGGCCAGCGCGTGCCCTCGAAACCACCCAGCTCGTCGACATAGGAACCGAGCGCCACCCCCGCCCCCCGCGCCCGGCCGACGGTCAGGTGCGCCTGGTAGCGACGGTGCTCGTCCATCGCGACCCCGGCCCGGCGGGCGGCGGCGTCGGACCGCTCGGCGAGGAGCCGCAGCGTGTCCAGATCCCCGGCGACCCCGGCCCACAGCGTCTGCCGCCCGAAGTGCCCGCCGCCGTGCAGCCGCAGGGAGAACGGCGGCGTCCGGTGCGCGGCCCGCCCGAGCCGCACCCGCAGCTCGGGCAGCAGCTCCTCGTCGACCTCCCCCATGAAGGCGAGCGTGAGATGCCAGCCGGGCCGCGTGGTCCAGCGGACCCGGTCCGCGCCGGGCATCCGGCGGAGCCGGCCGACGACGTCTCCGAGCTCGTCGAGCCGCTCCGGCGGCGGCACGACGGCGGCGAAAAGCCTCATGGGGAAAGTCTGGCAGGCCGCGGGGCCGGGGAGCGGTTTTTCCGACCCCGGCCCGGCGGCCCGTTCGGTCAGAAGACCTGGTTGTACGTCGTCCCGGCCGGGGCAACCCCGACCTGGGTGGCGGCCCGGGGCGCGAAGGGCGCCCGCCAGCTGCCCGTACCGGCGTAGAAGTAGGCCTTGTTCGTCGCGGTCGCGCGGACGTAGAGGTCGGGGCGCCCGTCCTTGTTCGCGTCGCCGATGCCGACCAGGTCGGTGTACTCGTTCCACCCGGCACCGATCTTGACGCGAGAGGCGTACGTGCCGTCCCCCTTGCCGAGGTACAGCCACAGCACGCCCGCCTTGTCCCGCGCGACCAGGTCGCCCGCGGGGCCTCCGGCCACATTGCCCACGGCCGTGATCTGGTTGTAGATCCCCCAGCCCCAGCCGGTCTTCACCCGAGGGGCGAACGGCGCGGCCGCCGACCCCGTCCCCTTGTACAGGTAGAGGTCCCCGGCCTTGTCCACCGCGACCAGGTCGGCCCGGCCGTCGCCGGTCAGATCGCTGCCGCCGGCCAGCTGGTTGTACACACCCCAGCCGGCGCCGATCCGCGTGCGCTCGTGCCCCCACCACGCTCTGTTCCCCTGGTGCAGCCAGAGGACGCCGGACTTGTCGCGGGCAACGGTGTCGCCGATCTCGGTGCCGGCGACGTCACCCGCTGCCTCGATGCGGTCGTAGGTGTTCCAGTCGCCGCTCCAGATCACCGAGCCCCATCTTTCGCCGACAACGAGACGCCCTGTCGCGTCGTCCCACCGCGTGTCGATCGCATCGACATCACCGCCGGACCGCCGTGCGAAAACATCGGGCGAACCGTTGTCGGTGATGTCGTGCGGCCGGGGCGAACGCTTCACCTCGAAGGTGCCGGTGGCCGTCACCGACGGCATCCCGTTCCAGGGCCGGGCCGTCACCTTCCAGTCGTACGTGCCGTTGCGAGCGGCCTCCGCGTATGCGCCGTCGAGCCCGGTCTCCCCGGCCCAGTCGATGCCCAGCGAACCGTCGGGGAGGACACCCGTACCGGTGGTGCGGGGACGGAGATTGGTCACGAAGGGACCCGTCGCCTCCACCAGCGGGTCCCGGCGCTTGAACTCGATCTTGAGATCGATCTGAGTGGTGGAGAACTTCCAGCTCATAGGGGTCTTCGCGACACCGTCGAGGTCGAGGACGGCCGGGACCGCCGCGCTCGTGAAGCTGACGGGGGTGGTGGGCGCCGGCGGCTGGCCGGTGGCGGCGACCAGCTCGGCGGCCGGCTTCCCGTCCGCGCCGGCCGCGATCCGGTAGACGCCCGGCCCTCGGTCGGCGGTGGTCCCGAGGGCCAGCACCGTGCCGTCGCCCGCCTTGTGGACGCTCTCGGCGTTGTCGAGGAGCTTGACCGGAGTACCGTCCGTCAGGGGGTGGGCCATGAGTCCCTGGTCCGGGGCGACGCCGTCGGCCAGCTGCCAGTCGCCGACCAGACCACCGGAGACCGCCCCGCCGCCGTCGAACGACAGCGGCACCCGCGTCACCTCGGCCGATCCGCGCAGGGCCGTGGCGAGCACGGTCTTCCCGTCCGCCTTCGCCTTCTCCACCCACACGACACGGTCCTGCGTGATCGTCGCGGCTTCCATGGAGACGTCCGCGCTCACGGGGTAGGACTGGGTGACGCGGGCGCCGGCGGTGTCGACGACCACCACCCTCCTGCTCTCCGAGGTCCGGTCGTAGCGCACGCCGAGGGCAGTCCCCGCCAGGCTGTCGACGACGTCGAACGAGCTGTTCTGATACGGGTCCTCAAGACCCGCCACGGCGCGGCCCCCCGCCTCCTTCGTGACGAGCCGTACGTTGCCGTCGATGTCGAGGTCGAAGACGGCGGCACCCACCGCGTACGTGGCCTCACCGTAGAACCCGCCGAAGGTGACGGGAGCCGCGCCGGTCGCCATGTCGTACAACGTCACCGACTCGGTGCCGAACCGCTGGGGCCTGGGCGTGGCGACCATCACGACATCCGAGGCGGAGCCTACGGCGCCCTCGACGACCTTCGAGACCCCGTCCGCGTACCGCGTCCAGCGCCGGACGCCGTCCGCGTCCCGCGTGAGGAAGCCGGTCTTCCCGGCACCGAGCACCTCTCCGCCCGAAGCCAGGAACGGCACCTGAATCGGCGCGGTGGCGGTCGCACCGGCCACCGCAAGCGCGGGCGCAGGCGCGGCCGTGGCCGCCGGCGCCAGGAACGGCGTGGCCGCGGCCACCGCCAGGACGACCCCCACCGACATCGAGACACGGCGTGACAAAGCAGTACGCAAGGTGTATTCCCTCCCCAAACCTCATGAAGACGCACTGCAAGACCCGCCACCCCGCCGAACGGTTGTACGGCGGGTCGCGCGGATCAGGCGAACTTGTTGAACGGCATGCCGTAGGCGCCTTCCCGGTACACACCGACCTGGGTGGACGCCCGGGGCTTGAAGGGGGCGCGCCAGTCGCCCGTACCGGCGTAGAAGTACGAGGTGTTCTGCGGGCCGCGTGCGAACAGGTCGGGGCGGCCGTCCTTGTTGCCGTCGCCGATGCCGACGATGTCGCTGTACACACCCCAGCCGGCGCCGACCTTGACCCGGGGCGCGTAGGTGCCGTCACCCTTGCCCAGGTAGAGCCACAGCACGCCGGCCTTGTCGCGGGCGAGCAGGTCACCGGCGGGCGCGCCGGCGACGTTCCCGACGGCCGTCAGCTGGTTGTAGATGTTCCAGCCGAAGCCGATCTTCTTGCGGGGCGCGAAGGGCGCGGTCGCGTTCCCCGTCCCCGGATACAGGTACAGGTCGCCCCCGTCCTCGATGGCGACGGTGTCGGCGCGCCCGTCGCCGGTCAGGTCGCTGCCGCCCGCGATCTCGTAGTACCGCCACCAGCCGGAGCCGATGCGCACCCGGGGCTGGAAAGAGGCCGCGTGGCTGCTTCCGGTGCCCTGATGGAGCCAGAGGTCGCCCCACGCGTCACGGCCGACCACGTCGGGCACGTTCGAGCCGGCGACGTCCCCGATGGACTCGAAGCGGTCGTAGATGTCGTAGTTCACGTCGATGGGAGACGAGTGGTCCCAGTCGGAGGCGGGCACGAGTCGTCCCGTCGCGTCGTCCCAGCGCGTGTCGATCCGGTGGAGATCGCCGGTCTTGTCCCGGGCGAACAGATCCGGCGAGCCGTTGTCGGTGTAGTCGTGCGTCTTGGGGCTGCGGACCACCGTGAAGCTGCCGGTGGCGGTGACCGGGGCCAGCCCGTTCCACGGCCTCGCCGTGACCGCCCAGGTGTAGTCGCCGTTGGACGCGGCCTTCTCGCCCAGGCCGTTCTCCGCCCCGAAGTCGCCCGTCCAGTCGAGCCCCAGCGAGCCATCCGGGTAGGCACCGACGCCGGAGGACGGCCGGAGGGTCCGAGTGAACTGGTTCCCCGACTCCTTGTGCGTGAGGGTCACCGACAGATCCGCCCTGGTCGTGGAGAACTTCCACCTCAGGGGGGTCTTGGCGACCCCGTCCAGGTCGATCGTCGCCGGGATGTTGCTGCCGGAGTAGGTGACGGGCTCGAGGTCGCCGCCCGGCAGGCCGTCGGAGGCAATCAGCTGGGCCGTCGCCTTCCCGTCCGCGCCCGGCGCGATCCGGTAGACGCCCCTGCCGCGGTCGGCGGTGCTGCCGAGGGCGAGCAGCGTGCCGTCGACCGCCCTCGTGACGCTGCTGGCGTGGGCGAGGAGGGGAAGAGTGGTCCCGTCCGTCAGTGAGCGGGCCGTGAGGGGCTTGATGGCGGCGCCGCCGACGAGACCCGACACGTACCAGTCGCTGACCAGATGGCCCTCGACCTCGTCCTCCGCTCCGTAGTCGAGCGGAGTGGACGTGGTGTCCTTCGCGCCGCGGACCGCCGTGACGAGCATCCGCTTGCCGTCCCTCTGTTCCGTCCACGCGACACGGGTCGCCGTGAAGGAGGGGGACCCGAGCACCCCACCGCCCGGGGCGACCGGGTACTCCTCGAGGACGCGGCCGGAAGCGATGTCGACGACCGCCATGACGGACCCGCCGGAGGCCGTGACGCCGTGGCCGAGCATGGCGCCCTTCAGGCTGTCGTTCGGGTAGAAGTCCTCGTAGAGGCCACCGTCCAGGCCGGTGATGTTGCGAACGCCGGTCCGGCCGGCGAGCTTCACCGGTCCGGCTTCCTCCCTCTTGTCCACGACGGCCGTCGAGCCGACCACGCCACGGAGGTCCTCGGACCAGTTGTCCATGCCCACGGTGAAGGGCGCGGCGCCGGAGGCCATGTCGCGGAACGTCACCGAGGAGATGCCGTACTCGTGCCAATTGCTCCCCAGCACCGCCACCTCGTCCGAGACGGAGCCGGTGACGCCCTGGAGATAGGTCGTCTCGATCACCGTCGAGACGCCGTCCGCGTACCGGGTCCAGCGGCTCTTGCCGTCCTCGTCCCGGGACAGGAATCCGGTGGCCCCCGCACCGTTCAGGCTGCCGCCCGTGGCCAGGAACGGCACCGGGATCGGCGCGGTGGCCGCGGTCCGAGCCGCGGAGAGGGGCACGGCATGGGCGGCCGGGGTCAACGACACGGCAGCCAGTGCGACGACGACGCCCACCGTGACCGAGGACACCCGACGACGAGACAAATGAGCACGCAAGACGTATTCCTCCCCAACCCCAACGGATACGTCCTCCTTGACCGCCGCCGTCGCCGAAGGGTTGTACGACTAACCTCTCCGGCATGAAGATCCGGAAGGGCGGGGCGGAGGACCTCCCCGCGATACTCGCGATACTCGACAGCGCCGTGGTGTGGCTCAACGACAAGGGGATCACCGCCCAGTGGGGCACCGAGTCGTTCTCCGGGCGACCGAAGGCGGTGGAGCAGGTCGAGCGGACGATGTCCGAAGGCGATCCGTGGATCGTCGAGATCGACGGCGCACCGGCGGGCACGATGACGCTCACGCCGCACCCCGGCCAGTACATCGAACCCGCCGCCGAGCCCGAGGTGTACGTCCGCCTTCTGGCGACGGACGCCCGCTTCCACGGTCACGGCGTGGGAGCGGCCCTCCTCGCGCACGCGGAGGCGGAGACCCGGCGCCAGGGGGTGTCGCTGCTCCGGGTGGACTGCTTCGCGGGCAGCGAGGGCCGTCTGATCCGGTACTACGAGGGCCAGGGCTTCACCCGCACCGAACCGTTCCAGGTCGGCGACTGGCCGGGACAGGTACTGGAGCGGCGGTTCTGACCTGACCCTCCGACGGATCAGCCGTGGAAGGTGACGTAGCGACGGGCGGGCCGGGGCCACCAAGCCCCGGCCCGCCCGTCGTGTACTCCGTCAGGTACTCCGACGCGTACCCCTGCGCGCGGTCGCGCGGTCCCGCGCGCTGTGGTCAGGCCCTCGCCAGGCCGCCGTCAGGCCGCCGTCAGGCCGCCGTCGCGAGCCGTTCCCGCGCCACGAACCGCACCTGCGGGTGCCCGTGGTGCCAGCCCATCGCGACCTTGAGGCCGCCGACCCGTGCCAGGACGAGGCCCACGACGACCGCCGCGGCGAGCGAGATGACGCCGCCCGTGGCGAAGCCGACGCGCGCGCCGTACGTGTCGGTGACCCAGCCGAGCAGCGGGGCCCCGATCGGCGTACCGCCGGCGAAGACCATCATGTAGAGGCTCATGACCCGCCCCCGCATGGCGGGGTCGGTGGCCATCTGGACGGCCGAGTTCGCGGTGATGTTCACGGTGAGGCCGATCATGCCGATCGGCACGAGCAGCAGCGCGAACACCCAGAAGGCCGGCGAGAGGGCCGCCGCGATCTCCAGGACGCCGAAGACGGCCGCCGCGATCACCAGCATCCGCAGCCGTGTGGAACCGCGGCGGGCGGCGGCGAGGGCGCCCACGAGGGAGCCGGCGGCCATGAGGGTGTTGAGGAGGCCGTACGACCCGGCGCCGACGTGGAAGACGTCGCCGGAGAAGGCGGTGAGCCAGATCGGGAAGTTGAACCCGAAGGTCCCGATGAAGCCGACGAGGACGATCGGCCAGATCAGGTCGGGTCGGCCCGCCACGTACCGCAGTCCTTCCCGCAGCTGGCCCTTGCCGCGCGGGACGCGCTCCACCGGGTGGAACTCGGCGGGCCGCATGAGCAGCAGGCCGACGATGGGCCCGAGGAAGAAGAGCCCGTTGAGGAGGAAGGCCCATCCGCTGCCGACCCCGGCGATGAGGACACCCGCGACGGCCGGTCCGACGAGGCGCGCGGACTGGAAGTTCGCGGAGTTCAGGGAGACGGCGTTGCGGAGCTGTTCGGGGCCGACCATCTCGGAGACGAAGGTCTGCCGGGCGGGGTTGTCGACGACCGTCACCATGCCGAGGAGGAAGGCGATCAGGTAGACGTGCCAGACCTGGATGGATCCGGACAGGGTGAGGGCGGCGAGCGCGAGCCCGCACAGGCCGAGGGCCGCCTGGCTGACGAGGAGCAGGCGCCGCTTCGGGTAGCGGTCGGCGATGACACCGCCGTAGAGGCCGAAGAGCAGCATCGGCAGGAACTGCAGGGCCGTGGTGATGCCGACGGCGGCGGCCGAGCCGGTGAGGCTCAGGACCAGCCAGTCCTGGGTGATCCGGGCCATCCAGGTACCGGTGTTGGAGACGATGGCTCCGGTGAAGAACAGCCGGTAGTTGCGGATGCGGAGCGAGGAGAAGGTTTCCCCCCGCCCACGGGTCTTGAGGGTGGGTTTATGGACGGGTGCGGAGTCTGCTCCGGGTCCCGTACTCAAAGTGCGTCGCCTCCTTGGCGCCTCGGTTAAAGGTGGGCGAGCTTCTCCAGGACCGGGGCGGCCGCGCGCAGCTTCGCCCATTCGTCCTCGTCCAGGCCTTCGGCGAGGGAGGCCAGCCAGGCGTTCCGCTTGCGGCGGGACTCTTCGAGCATGGCTTCGGCCTGCTCGGTCTGGCTGACCACCTTCTGCCGGCGGTCGTCGGGGTGCGGCTCGAGCCGGACCAGTCCCTTGGCTTCGAGCAGCGCGACGATGCGGGTCATCGACGGCGGCTGGACGTGCTCCTTGCGCGCCAGCTCACCGGGGGTGGCGGAGCCGCAGAGCGACAGGGTGCCGAGCACCGACATCTCGGTGGGGCTCAGCGACTCGTCGACGCGCTGGTGCTTGAGGCGTCGGCCCAGTCGCATGACGGAGGAGCGGAGCGCGTTCACGGCCGCGGCGTCGTCGGCGGTGCCGTGGGACAGATCTGGCATGTCGTTAGCCTAACTCATTACTCTGTCTAAATACCAACAGGAGCGGGCGGGCGTCACACGCATCACACCCACAACCGCCGCGCGAGGTGACAGCACGGCACACGCCAGATCACGCTTCGGCATCCATGTATCACCCAAATGAGTGAGTCGGATCCGGAAAGTGACGCAAAGAGGCCCCGGCTGCCCCGACCCTGAACGGCATGGGATCGACAGTGCTCAGCCTGCGCATCGACGGTGAGCTGCTCGACCGGCTCAGGAGTCACGCAGCGAAAAGAGGAATGAGCGTCCAGGACTACGTGGCCCGGACGCTCATTCGAGAGGACTTCGACGAGCGGTTCAAGACCGCCGTCGACGAGACGGAGAAGTTCTACGGGGCGTCCGACGCGCCCGGGGATCAGGTCAGGCCGAGCGCAGGCATCGCGTAGTAGAAGACGAAGACCGCCGACACCACGTACATGGCCACCGGGACCTCACGGCCCCGGCCGGTCGCGAGACGCAGCACGCTGAAGGCGATGAAGCCGATGCCGATGCCGTTCGTGATCGAGTAGGTGAACGGCATCATCACCATGGCCAGGAACGCCGGCACCGCGATGGTGAAGTCGCTCCAGTCGATGTCCTTGACCGACCCGGCCAGGATGAGGAAGCCCACCGCGAGCAGCGCGGGGGTCGCGGCCTGCGACGGCACCATGGTCGCGAGCGGCGTGAGGAACAGCGCCACCGAGAACAGCCCGCCGGTCACCACCGAGGCGAGACCGGTACGGGCGCCTTCGCCGACACCTGCCGTGGACTCCACGAAGCAGGTGGTGGCGGAGGAGGAGGTCGCGCCGCCGGAGGCGACGGCGAGGCCGTCGACGAGGAGCACCTTGTTGATGCCGGGGAAGTTGCCGTCCCGGTCGATCAGCTTGGCCTCGTCGCCGACGCCGAGGATCGTGCCCATGGCGTCGAAGAAGCAGGACAGCAGCACGGTGAAGACGAAGAGGGCGCCGGTCAGGAAGCCGACCTTCCCGAAGCCGCCGAAGAGGCTGACCTGGCCGACGAGACCGAAGTCGGGCGAGGCGACCGGGTTGCCCGGCCACTCCGGGGTGGTGAGGCCCCAGGACGGGACGGTCGCGACCGCGTTGATCACCATGGCGACGACGGTCATGGCGACGATCGAGATGAGGATCGCGCCCGGCACCTTGCGGATGATCAGCGCGAGGGTGAGCAGCGTGCCCAGGATGAAGACGAGGACCGGCCAGCCGGTGAGGTGGCCGTCGCCGCCGAGCTGGAGCGGGACGGTGGTGTGCGCGGCGTCGGGGATGCGGGAGACGAAGCCCGAGTCGACGAGGCCGATCAGCATGATGAAGAGGCCGATGCCGATCGCGATGCCCTTGCGGAGGCCGACCGGGACGGCGTTCATGACGCGCTCGCGCAGACCGGTGGCGACGAGCAGCATGACGACGAGGCCGGCGAGGACGACCATGCCCATGGCGTCCGGCCAGGACATCTTCGGCGCGAGCTGGAGGGCGACGACCGTGTTGACGCCGAGGCCGGCGGCGAGGGCGATCGGGACGTTGCCGATGACACCCATGAGGAGGGTGGTGAACGCCGCCGTGAGGACGGTGGCGGTGACGAGCTGACCGCTGTCGAGCTGGTGCCCGTACATGTCCTTGGCGCTGCCGAGGATGATCGGGTTCAGCACGATGATGTAGGCCATCGCGAAGAAGGTGGCGAAGCCGCCGCGGATCTCGCGGGCGACGGTGGAGCCGCGCTCGGAGATCTTGAAGTAGCGGTCGAGGCCGGAGACGGGGCCCTGGTCCTGGGGGGTCTCCGGGGGCATGGCCTTGGCGGTGGCCGTCGTACTCATGGGGGTTCCTCTTCGGAGGTCTCAGAAGTCCTTTTTTGGCGGTTCATACGAGGGAAACCCGCCAGAGGCAAACCGTTTCAGTATGAACACATGAACGAGTGGCAGTCCATCTCCGCGCGTAGACACAGAAACACGCGGCCTAAACTGAGCCCCATGGCGAAGTGGACACCGAAGCACGAGGCACCCGAGCCCCTCGAGGGGCCGGTCGTCGCCACCATCACCGGCGGAACGATCCTCTGGTTCGTCCTCTTCCTCGTCCAGGTCCCGTTCTACGGCTGGTTCGACGACCGGGACCTCACCTGGTGGGTGTGGACGTGCCTGGCGGGCGCGGGGCTCGGCCTGATCGGCATCTGGTACGTACGGAAGCGTGACGCGGCGATCAAGCGCCACGCGGCGGCGCAGGCAGGGCAGGCGGACCGGTCGGCCCAGGCAGGGCAGGCGGGCCGGGCGGCGCAGGGCCCCGAGTCGCACCCCGGCGCGAGCGCGTAGCACCAGGGGACGATCCCTCTCCTCCTCCGGTCCGATCTTCGCCCTCCTCGGCAGGTGAACGACCGCATCCGGTCGTACCGTCGAGAACATGACTCAGCGGGCGAAGATCGACGCGGACGGCGGCGGGACGGCGACGACCGGGCCGCCCGTGGTGCACCGGCCCGCCGGACTGACCTCCGCCGAGGTCGCCGAACGCGTCGCGCGCGGCGAGGTCAACGACGTACCCGTACGGAGCTCCCGCTCGACCACGGAGATCGTCCGCGCGAACGTCTTCACCCGCTTCAACGCGATCATCGGCGTCCTGTGGGTGATCATGCTCTTCGTCGCGCCGATCCAGGACAGCCTCTTCGGCTTCGTGATCATCGCCAACACCGGCATCGGCATCGTCCAGGAGCTCCGCGCCAAGAAGACCCTCGACGGTCTGGCGGTCATCGGCGAGGCGAAACCCACCGTCCGCCGCGACGGAGTCGCCGCCGAGCTGTCCACCTCCGAGATCGTCCTGGGCGACCTGATCGAGCTCGGCCCGGGCGACAAGGTCGTCGTCGACGGCGAGGTGGCCGAGGCCGACAGCCTCGAGATCGACGAGTCCCTGCTCACCGGCGAGGCGGACCCGGTGGTGAAGAAGCCGGGCGACCGCATGATGTCCGGCTCGTTCGTGGTCGCCGGCGGCGGCGCCTTCACCGCCACCAAGGTCGGCCGCGAGGCGTACGCCGCCCAGCTGGCCGAGGAGGCGTCCCGCTTCACCCTGGTCCACTCCGAGCTGCGTACGGGCATCTCCACGATCCTCAAGTACGTGACGTGGATGATGATCCCGACCGCGATCGGGCTCGTCATCAGCCAGCTCGTCGTGAAGGACAACAACTTCAAGGACGCGGTCGCCCGCACGGTCGGCGGCATCGTCCCGATGATCCCCGAGGGCCTCGTCCTCCTCACCTCCGTCGCCTTCGCGATCGGCGTGATCCGCCTCGGCCGCAAACAGTGCCTCGTGCAGGAGCTGCCGGCGATCGAGGGCCTGGCCCGGGTGGACGTGGTCTGCCTGGACAAGACGGGCACGCTCACCGAAGGGGGCATGGACGTCACGGAGCTGCGGGCCCTGAACGGCAGCGACGAGACCTACGTACGGAAGGTCCTCGGCGCCCTGGGCGAGTCCGACCCGCGCCCGAACGCCTCCCTCCAGGCCATCATCGACGCCTACCCGGACACGGTCGAGTGGCGCTGCACCGAAGCGCTCCCGTTCTCCTCGGCCCGCAAGTACAGCGGGGCGTCGTTCAGCGAGGGGAACGGAGAGAACTCGACCTGGCTCCTGGGAGCCCCGGACGTCCTCCTCGCGGCGGACGACACCACCCTCACGGAGATCGACCACCTCAACGAACAGGGCCTGCGGGTCCTCCTCCTCGCCCGTACGGCCCACGAACTCGACTCCCCCGAGGTGGCCGCCGGCACCCACCCCACCGCCCTCGTCGTCCTGGAACAGCGACTGCGCCCCGACGCCTCCGACACCCTCGCCTACTTCGCCGACCAGAACGTCGCCACCAAGGTCATCTCCGGCGACAACGCGGTCTCGGTGGGAGCCGTGGCCGGAAAGCTCGACATGCCGGGCGCGGAGAACACCGTGGACGCCCGCCACCTGCCCACCGCACAGGAGGACATGGCGAAGGTCCTGGACGAGAACGCGGTCTTCGGCCGGGTCACCCCGCAGCAGAAGCGGGACATGGTGGCGGCGCTCCAGTCCCACGGGCACACGGTCGCCATGACGGGCGACGGCGTCAACGACGTCCTCGCCCTCAAGGACGCGGACATCGGCGTCTCGATGGGCTCGGGCTCGGAGGCGACGAGGGCGGTGGCCCAGATCGTCCTCCTGAACAACAGCTTCGCGACGCTCCCCTCGGTGGTGGCGGAAGGCCGCCGGGTGATCGGCAACATCACCCGCGTGGCCACCCTCTTCCTCACGAAGACGGTCTACTCGGTCCTCCTGGCCGTCCTGGTGGTCTGCTCCCAGGTGGAGTACCCCTTCCTCCCCCGCCACCTGACCCTGCTCTCCACCCTCACCATCGGCGTCCCGGCCTTCTTCCTCGCCCTCGCCCCCAACAAGGAACGCGCGAAACCGAACTTCGTACGACGGGTCATGCGGTACGCGATCCCCGGCGGCGTCGTCGCGGCGGCGGCCACCTTCACCACCTACCTGCTGGCCCGCCACTACTACACGGGCGAGGACGCCCTGGGCGCGGAGACCAGCGCGGCCACCCTCACCCTCTTCCTGGTCTCCATGTGGGTCCTCGCGATCATCGCCCGCCCCTACACCTGGTGGCGCCTCGCCCTGGTCGCCGCCATGGCCGCCGCCTTCCTCCTCGTCCTCGCCGTCCCCTGGCTCCAGGAGTTCTTCGCCCTGAAGCTGGTGGGCGTGACGATGCCGTGGACGGCGGTGGCGATCGCGGCGGCGGGCGCGGGCCTGCTGGAGCTGGCGTGGCGCTGGGTGGACCGGAGGTTCCCGGCGTAGCGCTCAGCCGTCGGCGGCCGTCCGGATGAAACGGGTGACGACGGTCGCGTACTCCTCGGGGTGGGTGACGTGCGGGATGTGGCCCGCGCCCTCGAAGGTCTGTTGGCGGGCATGCGGGAGGACCGCGGCCAGGCGGTCCAGGACCGTCCCGAACCAGGCGGGGCTCTCGGTGCCGCGGCTCAGCTGGACCGGGACCGTGCAGGCGGCCAGGCCCTCCAGGTCGAGGTCCGGCCAGGACGGGTCGTTCTGCTCGTCCAGCCAGGTCTGGCCGTGCCGCACGAACGTCTCGCGCATCGAGGCCGGGAGCCGGTCCCACATGCCGGGGCCCAGGGCCACCTCCTCCACGAACGCGTGCGCCCCCTGCTCGTCCTCCCCCTTGCGGAGGTGGTCGAGGACGGCGTCGAAGGAGACGAACGTCTGCTGCAGCTCCGCCATGGCCACCGGGTCGTCGGCCACGACACCCACCAGCGGGGGCTCGTGCACCGTGATGCTGCGGAACAGCTCCGGCCTGCGGGCCGCGAGGCCCAGGACGATCGACGCGCCGAAGGAGCTGCCGGCGACGTGCACGGGGGCGAGGCCGAGCCCCTCGATCAGGCCGGCGAGGTCGTCCTCGTCCTGCCGCCTCGTGCCCTGGCCCGGCACCGACCCGCTGTCGCCGTGCCCCCGGCGGTCGTACGCGACCACGGTGAAGGACGCCCGGATGTCCGCCTCGATCGCCCCCTGCCAGCTCGTACGGTCGCTCCACGAACCGTGGACGAGAACGAGCGGTTCGCCCTCGCCCACCGAGTCGTAGGCGAGATCCACGCCGTTGGCGCGTACCTGGGGCATGCGGTGCCTCCTCGGGGCGGGTGGGGCGACGGGTCGTGACGCCCGCCACCGCTCAGGTCTCTACCAGCACCGTTCCGCATCTCTCCCGCCGCCGCGCCGCCACGGCCCCCGGTCAGTCGAACCAGCGGTCCCTCGCCAGCTCCGCCGTCCTCGACGGGTCCTCCAGGAGGGCCGCCACCTCGAAGCGGCGGGGCCACTGGCCGGCCGCCCAGGCGAGGCCCGCCGCCACGCCTTCCAGGGTCGCGGCGTGGACGACGCCGTCGGGGGTGCGGCGCCAGTCGAGCTCGACGCCGCCCGCCAGCAGCTCCTCGTGCTCGATGTACGAGGACGGGGTCGCCGGACCCAGCAGGGCATGGACCGACGGCGGGACCTCGTGCTCCTCGCCGACCGTCGTGACCTCGGCCTCGACCGCCTCGCTCAGGCGCCGGACCTGGAAGAGGTCGGCCAGGTCGTCCGCGCGGGTCGGGGAGACCGGGAGGAGCGGGAGGTCGCCGGCCAGCGGGAGGAGGTCGGGGGCGTCCGCCACCAGGGCCTCCGAGGCCTCGACCACGACGAGGGCGCCGTCCACGACCGCCCGCAGGTCGTCGGGGAGCGTCACCTGATCGGGGTCCAGGTCCGCCAGGGCCGTGTACAGGGCGTGCAGCTGGGGCGCCGTCACCTCCCGCGACGGGTCCGCCAGACGGGCCAGGAGCTCCGCCGCGCCGCCCGGTTCGTCCAGGAGCGCCGCGACCGAGGTGCGGACGCCCAGGGCGCGGAGGACCTGCTCGTCCTCGAAGCCGGTCGCGTCGGCGGAGTCGTAGAGACCGGAGAGCAGCGGGTCCGAGCCCTCCGCGCGGAGGCCCGCCGGGCGGCGGCCGTCCAGGACGGGGTGGTCGCGCAGCCACCAGGCCGTGTACGAGCGGACGGTCTGCGTCGTGCCGTCCGGGAGGAGGATCCGTACGGGCTGGGTCAGGGCGTCCCGGAGCGGCGGCTGCGCGAGGAGCGCGAGCGCCTGCGGCCAGGCGTCGTCGTCGACCAGGTCCAGGTCCCGTACGGCCACGATCTCCGTCGCCACCGGCGGCACCGCCGTCATCGGCAGCCGGTCCAGGACGTCCTCGCACCACACGTCGACCGCGTCGAGCAGCCCGGCGTCGTCCGGCTCCGGAAAATCGCCCTCGCGCGGCTCGACCTCGTCCGGGTCGAGGACCAGATCGGTCGCGCGGACCAGCGCGAAGTTCGCCAGGACCCCGCAGGCGGCGAGCGGCTGCTCGCCCCAGCGGGACGCCAGCTCGGCGTCCACGAAGGCCAGTTCGTCCTCGCGCATCACGGCCGCGAACGCCGAGCCCGGAAGGACCAGTTCACCCGCCGGGGAGAGCTCGCCGTCCTCGTCGGGGAGGGCGAGCGCGCCCAGCCACGGCTCCTCGCCGGGGCCGAGCTCCGCGTCGCGGACCAGCGCGAGGACCGTGTCGGCCAGCTCCTCCGCGTCCAGCGAGTCCGCGTCCTCGTCCCAGATCTCCCCCGCGTCGAGGGACGCGGCGACCGCCGCCCGCACCTGCGGCGTCGTCAGGACCGCGCGGGGCGTGGCCGGCAGCGCCCCCAGCTTCTCCAGCAGCGGGTGGGCCGCCTCCGGGTGCGCCACCTTCAGGCCCAGGCGGGTCAGCTCGGCGGGCGTCCGGTCCTGCGGGAGGAGGACCTGGCGGGGGCCGATCGTCGTACGGATCCTGGCACCCTCCTCCGTCTCCGCGAGCGGCACCGGGAGGCCCGACAGACGGTCCGGGTCGACGCCCGCGAGGGAGTCGTACAGGCGCCACCACCACGTCGGCGCCCTGTCCACCCCGGCCAGACGGTCGATCGCCTCCGTGAGGGGAACACGGCCGACGCCGAGCGTACGGAGCTCGGGGCGGCGCTCCAGACCGGCGGGAAGGAGCGTCGGGAAGACCTCGGCGAGGACGTCGACGGTCTCCGCGCCCGCGCCCTCCACGACCTCCGCCTCGATCGGGCGGAGCGCCGGCAGCTCCTCGGACGGCGCGGCCGGGGCCAGGAACGCGACCCTCGGCAGCCGGTCCAGGATCGCCTCGCGCAGCGCCCCGTCGACATGCCCCTTGCCGAGCGGGCCGGGGACCAGGTCGAGGGTCGCGGTCGTCACCGGGTGCCAGTCGGCGAGGAGTTCGGCGTACGCGTCGGCCGCCCGCTGCACCAGGAAGTCGGTGAGCGGCCCGGGCGCCGGGTGCCGCCGGGCCGTGTCCAGCGGGAGGGACGCGATGAGGAGGGCGGGGATGCCGAGCGGCTCGTCCGTGGGGGTCGGCGCGTGCACGACGGGGGTCGTACGGGGGTAACGCGGCGCCCCCTCCCCGTCCACGGGTACGGCCCAGGTCACCGACCAGTGCGGGCGGAGCCGCTCCTCGACCGGTCGGTCCTTCAGCAGGCCCGGATCGAGGGGGCCGCCGTGGCTGACGGTCCGCCAGCGGTGACTGCCCGTGGCCGAGTCGTCGATGCGGACATAGCCGTCGTCCTCGGAACGGCGGACGGTCCGCACGCCCCCGGCCGTCTCCACGACGATCTCGGCGAGACCCGGAAGGGTGAGGAGCAGGGCGTCGTCGACGGACGTGAGCAGCCGCTCCGCCAGGTCCTCGGCGGCGGTGTCCCGCAGCGGGAGGACGACGACGGTGTCGTAGCCCTCGGGCGCGGTGCCCTCGGCGGGCAGCGGAAGCCGGAGCAGGGGGACGTGGCCGTCGCGGCGGCGCAGCTCGTCGCCGAGGCCCGGGCTGTACCGGGCGGCCTCGGCGGCCAGTTCGCGCGCCTCGGCGAGGGACCAGCGGACGCCGCCGTGCCGGCCCAGGACGGCGGGCTCGTCGGAGACGGCGAGAACGGCGGCGAAACCGACGCCGAAACGGCCCACCGCGCCGTGCGTCTGCTCGCGCTTGGCGGACGCGCGGAGGGTCGACAGCGACTCGGCGCCCGCGGCGTCCAGCGGGGCGCCGGTGTTCGCGGCGGCGAGGACCGCGGGGCCCTCGTGGTCCGCGGGGTGCAGGGTCAGGCGGAGGCGGCCGGTGACGCCGGCGCGGTGGGCGGCGTCGGCGGCGTTCTGCGCCAGCTCGACGACGAGGCGGTCGCGGTAGCCGCCGAGGGCCAGGTCCTCCTCGGCGTTGGCGTCCTCCCGGAAGCGGGCCGGACTCGCGCCCCAGGCGTCGAGCACGCCCCGCCGCAGCCGTGCGGTGCCGAAGGGATCGGTTCCGTCGGTCGTCGTCCGGACGCTGACGCTCACGTCTGACTCCACTCTGCGGGTCGGGGATGCTGGCGGGCCCGGGTACGGGGATGCTGCAGGGCCCGAAGGTACCGTGCGGCGCGGCACGGGGGCGGACGGGGCGCGTCGGCGGGCGGGGGCGCGCGGGGTCGTTCGCCCGGGGCCGTGCCGACGACGGGCAGCACCCCCACGGCCCCCCGCACCCGCCGCGGGCCGCGCCCTCGCGAACCCGGCTTGCGGGCCCGCACCCGCCGCGGGCCGCGCCCCCTGTGGCCCGGGTTGCGGGCCTGCACCCGTCGCGGGTCGCGCCCTCTGTGGCCCGGGTTGCGGGCAGGTGTTCCGCAAGGGGCGGGCAGCACCCTCGCGGGCCCGGCCTGTGTGCCCGCACCCGCCGCGGGCCGCGCCCTCGCCGCACCGGTTGTGGGCAGGCGTTCCGCAGGGCGGAACGGGTGGGCACAACCCCACGACGGCGCCGCACACGGGGTGCGGGTCCAGGCGCGGAAGCCCAGGCCCGGCAAGGGGCACCGTCCGTGTGCCCGCCCTCCCCCAAGCTCTCGGCTTCGCTCGAACAGGGGGGGACCCCCATCGCCCCAGCGGGACGATTGCCCACACGGGGGGGGTGGGCGAGGGGCGCCGCCCCGGACGGGCGCGGGGCCACACGGAGGTGGGCGGAGGGCACCGCCCTGCACGGGCGCGGCGCCACACGCGGGTGGGCGGTCGGCACCGCCCTGTACAGGCGCCGCCCCGCGCGGGTGCGGGCCGCTCGGGGCGGGGCCGGGGCCCGGGGCCCGGGGGTGTTACGAGTGGCCCAGGTCTTCCGACGACGCGTCCGGTTCCGTCGTGGAGCCGGAGTCCTTCGCCGGGCGGAGGGGGAACGCGTCCGCCGCCATGGAGTCCAGCACCGGCGGCGCCGGCCGCGGCGGCTTCGGCATGACGGCCGCCTCCGAGTGCCCCCCGCAGCCGTACGCGAGGGACACGACCCGGCCGTCCGCCGGGGAGAACTCGTTCGCGCAGATGCCGAAGGCCTGCTTCAGGGAGCCCGCCAGCGGCACCAGGAACGCGCAGGACTCGCACGAGGCCGGCGCCGCCTGGGCCATCGGGGTCTTCGCGCCGAACGCCTCGTCCCAGCGGTCCGCCGCCACGTGGAGGCCGTACCGGGACAGGACCCGGGCCCGGCGCATGCCGAGTTCCTCCGCGACCGCGGCGATCGCGCCCCGCGACGGGGTGCGCGAGGTCAGCTCGGCGTCCTCCTCGTCCAGGTGCTCCGACATCTCCTCGGACACGGCGGAGTTCGGCGGCGGCGCGTCCTCCCCGGAGTAGCCGGGCTCCAGGCGGAGGTCGTCCTGCTCGGTGGGGAGGAGGTCGCCCGGTCCCATGTCGCCGGGCCGCAGCCGCTCGCTCCACGGCACCCACTCGGGGGCGAGGAGGGCGTCCGTACCCGGCAGCAGGACGGTTTCGTCATGCGTGACGTTCTTGGCGCGGGAGGCGCGGGTGAGGGTCACCGCCCAGCGCCAGCCCCGGTAGCCGGGCTCCTTGGACTCGAAGTAGTGCGTGACGACGCGGTCGCCCTCCGCGACCACCTCGACGTGTGCGCCGACGATCCCGGGCGCGGCCGCCTCCTCGGCGGCCTCCCGCGCGAGGTCTACGGCCTCGGCGCACAGGCGGTCGGGGGTACGCGTGGCTCGCGGGGTACGCGGGGTACCGCTTCGCGTCGTCGCAGCACTCACAGGTCTCGCTTCTCTCCTACGCCGTCTCACGGGTGCGCCGGCCGAGGGGCGGGAGCGAAGCCACGGGCGGCGGGCGGAGCGGACCAGAGGGCCGCATCGACGTCCGCACCCGACTTGTCTCGCGCGTCTCGGGCACACCTAACGTCATCCATTCTGCGGGATGCCGAAGAGGCGCGCGGCCGAGAGATTCCGCCGGTGACGCGCTACGCACGCTACCCCGTTCGCGGGCCTCCGCCCACCTGCCCGTCCCAAGTGGCCCGTATCGCGGACGGCCCGCGTGGCCGAACAGGCCGGACGCGGCGGCCCGTACGCCCCGTGCGACGGCCCGAACCCGAGCCGTACCCGACCCGTGGCCGACCCGTACGCAACCCGTACGCAACCCCGTCCCGTACGCGGTCCCTCGTCGTGCCACGGTTCGCCGGGCGCGCCCGTGGGGCACTATGACGGAGTGGCAGCCGCACGGTCCCCCGTACGATCGCATGATCCCGCCGGGCCGCTCCGCCGAGCGGGCCGGAAGGTCGGGCGCGCCCTGCACCTGCCGTTCACCGGGACCGCGAAGGGCATCCGGAAGGCGACGCACGCGCACGGCGCGGGCGAGTCGGGGCTCGGGAAGCTGATCGAGCTGCACGCCGTGAACGGCGCCGGCGACGTCATGATCACCGTCGCCCTCGCCTCCACGGTGTTCTTCTCCGTGCCGACCGACGAGGCCCGCGGCCGCGTCGCGCTCTACCTCGCCGTCACGATGGCCCCGTTCACCCTCCTCGCCCCGGTGATCGGACCGCTCCTGGACCGGATCCCGCACGGGCGGCGCGCGGCGATGGCGGGCGCGATGCTGACCCGCGCGGTCCTCGCGATCATGATGTCGGGCGCCGTGGCGACCGGCGGTCTGGAGCTGTATCCGGCGGCGCTCGGCGTCCTCGTGGCCTCGAAGGCGTACGGGGTCGTCCGCAGTGCCGTCGTGCCCCGGCTCCTCCCACCGAACTTCTCGCTGGTGAAGGCGAACTCGCGGGTCACCCTGGCGGGGCTGCTCGCGACCGGCATCGCCGCGCCCATCGGGGCGGGGCTCCAGTTGATCGGACCGGGCTGGCCGCTGTACGGGGCGTGCGCCCTGTTCCTTCTCGGCACGTTCTGGGCGCTGCGGATGCCGCCCAAGGTGGACTCCGCGAAGGGCGAGCGGCGGGCGCACCTGCTGACCCACGGCGAGAAGAAGCCGAGCCTGCGGACGGTGGGACCGGCGGTGCTGCACGGCCTGCAGGCGAACTCCGCGCAGCGCATGCTGTCCGGTTTCCTGATCTTCTTCCTGGCGTTCCTGCTGCGCGAGCACCCGCTGTCGGGGCAGAGCGCCGCCGTCTCCCTGGGGATCGTGGGCGTGGCGGCCGGCACGGGGAACGCCTGCGGTACGGCGGCCGGCTCGCTGCTGCGGGACCGCGGCCACGGGCCCGAGGTGATCATCGCCACGATGATCAGCACGGTCTGCGCCACGGCGATCTGCACGGCCGTCTTCTTCGGCGGCCTGATGGTCGCCGTCCTCGTCGCGGTCGCCGGGCTCACCCAGGCCCTGTCGAAGCTGTCCCTGGACGCGCTGATCCAGCGGGACGTGCCGGAGCTGGTGCGGACCTCGGCGTTCGCCCGCTCCGAGACGGCGCTGCAGATGGCGTGGGTGGTGGGCGGCGGGATCGGCATCGCCCTGCCCCTGAACGGCACCCTCGGCATGTCCGTGGCCGCCGGGATCCTGGCCCTGGGCGCGCTCCTGTCGGTCCGCGGCCTGCTGTCGGAGGCCCGCCGCCGCCCGGGCCCGAAGGGCGGCCGGTCCAAGGCGAAGGTGGCCTAGGGGAAGGTGGCCCAGGGGGTGTCCCACGGGCCCGGCCGTGGTCCGGGGGACGGGCCCCGGGGCGTCGTGGACGGCGCCGCGGACCCTCCGTGCGCGATCCCGGACACTCCGTACGAAGCGGTACGCCGTGGCGGCACGCCGTACCCCCGCGTGGCGCGGACGCGGCGGCCCGATAGCCTTCGGCTCATGACCGTTGCGTTCTTCTCCGGCTCGCGCCGCCGGGCCGCCGTCGCCCTCGGGGCCGTCTCCGCCGGGCTCCTCGTACTCTCCGCCTGCGACAAGCCGACTCCGCTCGCGACCCTGACGGTCGGGACCGACTCGGTGCACTCCGAGGCCGCCTGCTACAACGACGGCGACGCCATCAAGGAGTCGCAGATCCAGCAGTGCCTCAACAAGAAGGCCGAGAAGACCATCACGGTCTCCGCGGACGACAAGATCCGCTTCGGGGTCGACCCGGAGATCGCCGACCACGGCTGGACGATCTTCCTCGGCGGCCAGCAGGCCGAGCAGGAGCCGTACAAGAAGACGTACCGGTCCATCCCGGCCAGCGCCTTCTTCTCCCAGTCCCCGACCGGCGAGGCCACCGACAAGACCCAGGTGACCATCGTCGAGAACACCGGCAAGGAGCTGACCGGTATCTGGCACTTCCAGCTGAAGAAGGACTCCTGATCCGCCGGTGGTCCACCGGATCCTGATCGTGACGGCCGTGGCGGCGGAGGCGGACTCCGTCTCCGCCGGCCTCGGCCTCGGCGAACCCGAGCTCCTCGCGCTGCCCGGGGGGCTCACCCTGCGCCGTCACGACGGCCGCCTCGATGTGCTCGTGGGCGGGGTCGGCCCCGCGGCCGTCGCCGCCGCGACCGGGACCGCGCTCGCGTACGGGACGCTGACCGGGGACCCGTACGGGTACGGGCTCGTCGTCTCCGCCGGGATCGCCGGCGGGTTCCAGCCGGCCGCGCCGCTCGGGTCCGTCGTCGTGTCGTCGGCGATCGTCGCCGCCGACCTCGGGGCCGAGACCCCGGACGGGTACCTCGCCGTCGAGGAGCTCGGCTTCGGCCGCTCCGTCCATCCCGTGCCCGAGGCGCTGACCCGGCGGATCACCGCGGCCCTGGAGGCCGCCGGAGGCCCGCCGTACGCCCTCGCTCCGGTCCTCACCGTCTCCACCGTCACCGGCACCGCCGGCCGCGCCGCCGAGCTCGCGGAGCGGCATCCGACGGCCGCCGCCGAGGCGATGGAGGGCTTCGGCGTCGCCGAGGCCGCCGCCCCGTACGGGGTGCCCGTCGTCGAGATCCGCGCCGTGTCGAACGCCGTCGGACCCCGCGACCGCGCCGCCTGGCGCATCGGCGAGGCCCTGGGCGCCCTCCGGCACACCTTCGAGCTGCTCGGCAGCACCGTCTTCGTGGAGGCGCACGCGTGAAACTCAAGATCGCCTACTCGCCCTGCCCGAACGACACCTTCGTCTTCGACGCCTGGGCGCACGGCCGGGTCCCGGGCGCGCCCCGGCTCGACGTGACGTTCGCGGACATCGACGTCACCAACGGCTGGGCGGAGAGCGGCACCGACACGCACGACGTCCTGAAGGTGTCGTACGCGGTGCTGCCGTGGATCCTCGACGAGTACGCCCTGCTGCCCTGCGGCGGCGCCCTGGGCCGGGGCTGCGGGCCGCTCGTCCTCACCCGCGACGCGGGCACGGGCGCCGACCTGGCGGGGAAGACGGTCGCGGTGCCGAGCGAGCGCTCGACCGCGTACCTGCTGTTCCGGCTGTGGGCGGCCGAGAAGGTGCCCGGAGGCGTCGGCGAGGTCGTCGTGATGCCGTTCCACGAGATCATGCCCGCCGTGCGGGACGGGAAGGTCGACGCGGGGCTCGTCATCCACGAGGCCCGCTTCACGTACAAGAACTACGGGCTGCACTGCCTCGCCGACATGGGCGAGCACTGGGAGTCCACGACCGGGCTCCCGATCCCGCTGGGCGCGATCGTCGCCCGCCGCTCGCTGGGCGCCGAGACCCTCGCGCTGCTCGCCGAGTCCGCCCGGGCGTCGGTGCGGATGGCCTGGGACGATCCGGCGGCCTCCCGGCCGTACGTCATGGAGCACGCCCAGGAGATGGACCCGAAGGTGGCCGACCAGCACATCGGTCTCTACGTGAACGAGTTCACGGCCGACCTCGGCGAGCACGGCTACGCGGCGGTCCGCGGGCTGCTCACGCGCGCCGCGGCCGAGGGACTGGTACCGCCCCTCGGCCCGGACGCGCTGCGATTTCCGTAGCGGGGCGCCGGACGGAGTCCGGCAGCCGCCCGAAGCCTGCGAAGCAGTGCGAGGGCGGCCGGAGGATCAGACGTCGAGCTGGTCGGCGACCGCGCGCAGCAGGCCCGCGATCTTCTTGCCGGCCGCCTTCTCCGGGTAGCGGCCGCGCTCCAGCATCGGCGTGATGTTCTCCAGGAGCGTCGTCAGGTCCTGCACGATGGACGCCAGTTCGTCGGGCTTACGGCGCTGCGCCGCGGCGACGGACGGGGTCGGGTCGAGGATCGTGACGGACAGCGCCTGGTCCCCGCGCTGACCGGCGACGACCCCGAACTCCACCCGCTGACCAGGCTTCAGTGCGTCGACTCCGGCAGGGAGCACCGACGAGTGGACGAAGACGTCGCCGCCGTCGTCGCGGGAGAGAAAGCCGAAGCCCTTCTCGCTGTTGAACCATTTGACCTTGCCGGTAGGCACGTCTGTCCTCGTCCTCGTCCTCGTCGATGGGGATGGCAAACGGCGGGTCGTCGGCCGACCCGCCGGCACCAGGCTAATGGTCAGGAAGCCGGTGACAAGACGTCGCCGACGTGTTCCTCCGGCCTGGGAACTACCCTGGCCGGATGCGTAGTGAAACCCCCGCCGTGCCGTCGGACGACCGTGCGCCCGGTGACGGCCTCGTCAAGGCCGGTGTCGTGCTGTTCGCCATCGGCGCGGTCGCGACGCTGGTCACGGTGGCCCCGCTGTTCCTCGGGACGGACCCGTTCCCCACCGTCGCGTACCTCGTGTCGATGCTGATGGGCGTCGGATTCCTGGTCGCCGCCGCCGGGGTGCTGCGGTCGGTCGCGGCCCAGCGGCGGCAGGCCCGTTCCGGCCGGACGGCCTGAGCTCAGGCCAGGTACCCCTCCCACCAGGCACGGAAGTCCGTCAGGTCCGGCAGGACCACGTCCGCGCCGGCCGCCCGGAGCTCCTCGGCGGGGCAGGGGCCGGTCGCGACGGCCACCGAGAGGGCGCCCGCCGTGGCGGCGCCCCGGACGTCGCCGACGTGGTCCCCGACGTACACGGTGGCGCCGTGCGCGCGCAGGGCCTCCGCCTTGCCCTCGGCCCACAGGCCGCCCGCGACCGCGTGGGGCTCGATGCCCAGGTGGGCGAGGTGCAGCTCGACGTGCGGCCCGTTCTTCGCGCTGACGACGATCGTGCGGCCGCCCGCCTCGCGCACGGCCTCGATCGCGTCCCGGGCGCCCGGCATCGGGACCGTGGGCTCGATCGCGTACGAGGGGTAGAGCGCCCGGTAGCGGGCGGTCATCTCGGTGACGTGCTCCGCGGGGAACCAGTGCGCCATCTCCTGCTCCAGGGGCGGCCCGAGGCGGCTCACGACGAGGTCGGCGTCGACCGGGACCCCGACCTCGGCGGAGAAGGCGACCCAGGTCGCCCTGATGCCGGGGCGGGTGTCGAGCAGGGTCAGGTCGAGGTCGAAGCCGACGGTGGGCGGGTTCACGGGCGGTGTCGTGGTCATGGGCCCATTGTCGGGGGCCGCGGGTGCACAGGTGTTCGCACAGGGGCGCTGCTTAAACTGAGGCGAGCCTAACCAAACCTGCACTCCGCCGATGGGTCCCGATGCCAGCCGCTTTCCGAACCAGACGGGTCCTCGCGACCTCGGCGGCCCTCGTCGCCCTGCTCCTCGCCGTCCTCCTCAGCCTCGCCGTGGGCGCCCGCCCCATCGCGCCCTCCACCGTCCTCGACGCCCTGCTGCACGGCGCGACCGGCGACGACGCCGAGGTCGTCCGGCAGCTCCGCGTCCCCCGGACCCTCATCGGGCTGATGGTCGGCGCCGCCCTCGCGCTCGCCGGCACCGCCCTCCAGGGCATCACCCGCAACCCGATCGCCGACCCCGGCATCCTCGGCATCAGCCAGGGCTCCTCGGTCACCGTCGTCCTCGCCATCGCCTTCCTCGGAGTGCACGAGCTCAGCGGCTACGTGTGGTTCGCCTTCGCCGGCGCCGCCCTCGCCTCGGTCGCCGTGTACGCGATCGCCGCCTCCGGACGCGGCGGCGCCACGCCCGTGAAACTGGCGCTCGGCGGAGCCGCGATCAACGCGCTGCTGCTCTCGGTCACCACCGGCGTCCTCACCACCCGGGCCTCGGCGCTCGACGAGTTCCGGTTCTGGCAGATCGGCTCCCTCGACGGCCGCGACACCGAGATCGTCGGCCAGATCTGGCCCTTCCTGCTGCTCGGCGCGGTCCTCGTGCTCTCCGTGGCGCGCGGACTCGACGCGCTCGCGCTCGGCGAGGACGTCGCCAAGGGCCTCGGGCAGCGCGTCGCGACCGTACGGATCGTCGGCGGGCTCGGCGCCACCGTCCTCACCGGCGCGGCCGTCGCCGCCGCCGGGCCCGTCGCCTTCGTCGGCCTCGCCGTCCCCCACATCGCCCGCGCCGTCGTCGGCTCCGACCACCGGTGGGTACTGCCGATGGCCGCCGTCATCGGACCGGTGATGCTGCTCACCGCCGATGTCGCCGGACGGATCGTGTTCCCGCCCGGCGAGGTGCCGGCCGGCGTCATGACCGCGCTGATCGGCGTGCCGTTCCTGGTCACCCTGGTACGGCGGAAGGTGGTGCCCGCGTGAGTACCGTTCAGATCCGCCCCACCGGACACGGGCTTCCGCTCGCCGGGCGGTGCGCATGAGTACGACCACGGCCGTCCGCCCCGCCGGACACGGGCTCGTCCGCGCCGGGCGGGCCTCCTTCCTCGTCCACCGCCGCTCCGCCCTCGTCGCCACGGGCCTGCTGCTGCTCCTGGCCGCGGCCTGCGTCGCGTACCTCTGCGTCGGCGAGAAGTCCGTCTCCCCGGGCGAGGTCGTACGGATCCTCCTCGGAGAGCCGTCGCCGTCCGCGTTCGTCGTCGAGGAGCTGCGCGAGCCGCGGCTCGTCGTCGCGCTCGCCGTCGGCGCCGCGTTCGGCATCGCGGGCGGCCTCATCCAGACCGTGGCCCGCAACCCGCTCGCCAGCCCCGACATCATCGGCATCAGCCAGGGCGCCGGGGCCGTCACCGTCGCCGCGATGACCTTCGGCCTCACCTCGTACACCGTCCTGCCGTACGTCTCCATCGCCGGCGGCATCCTCGCCGCCGCCCTCGTGTACGCCTTCGCCTGGCGCGGCGGGCTGCACGCGACCCGGTTCGTCCTCATCGGCATCGGCATCGCGATCGCGCTGCGGTCCCTCATCACGCTCTTCATGACGAAGGGCGACTACCTCGTCGCCCAGCAGGCCCAGATCTGGATGACCGGCTCCCTCAACGGGCGCGGCTGGGACGAGTCCGCGCCGATCCGCTGGACACTGCTCCTGCTGCTGCCCGCCGTCCTCTGGGCGGCCCGCGCGCAGCGGACCGTGTCCCTCGACGACGACACCGCGACCGCGCTCGGGGCCCGCCTCGGCGGGGTCCGGCTCGGGCTCGTCGCCGTCGGCGTCGTCCTCGCCTCGGTGGCGACCGGCGTCGCCGGGCCCGTCGACTTCGTCGCGCTGCTCGCCCCGCAGATCGCCCGCCGCATGACCCGGACGGCGCAGATCCCGCTGCTCTGCTCCGCGCTCACCGGCGCGGTGATCGTCGTCGTCGCCGACCTCCTCGGCCGGCGGCTCCTCTCCCCCGTCGAACTGCCCGTGGGTGTCCTCACGGCGGCGGTCGGCGCCCCGTACCTGATCTGGCTCATCGTCCGGAGCCGAGCCGTTGGAGGCACAACGTGAGCAGGCTGCAGGCCCGTGGACTCTCCCTCGCGTACGAGGACCGGACCGTCGTCGAGGAACTCGACCTCGCGATCCCCGACGGCAAGGTCACCGTCATCGTCGGCCCCAACGCCTGCGGCAAGTCCACGACGCTCCGGGCGCTCGGACGGCTGCTGAAGCCGGCGGGCGGCGCGGTCCTCCTCGACGGGGAGTCGCTCGCGAAGCTCCCCACCAAGCGGATCGCCCGCTCCATCGGCCTGCTGCCGCAGACGCCCGTCGCGCCCGAGGCCATCACCGTCGCCGACCTCGTCGCCCGCGGCCGCCAGCCGCACCAGGCCTGGTGGAAGCAGTGGTCCGAGGAGGACGAGCGGGCCGTCGCCGACGCCATGGACCGCACGGACGTCGCCGCGCTCGCCGACCGGTCCGTCGACGCGCTCTCGGGCGGGCAGCGGCAGCGGGTGTGGATCGCGATGGCCCTCGCCCAGGAGACCGACCTGCTCCTCCTCGACGAGCCCACCACCTACCTGGACATCTCCCACCAGGTGGAGGTCCTCGACCTGGTCCGCCGCCTCAACCGGCTCCGCGGCCGGACCGTCGTCCTCGTCCTCCACGACCTGAACCAGGCCGCCCGGTACGCCGACCACCTCGTCGCCATGAAGGCGGGGCGGGTGGTCGCGGAGGGCCCGCCGTCGGAGATCGTCACGGCGGAGCTCGTACGGGACGTCTTCGGCCTGTCGTCGGTCGTGGTCCCGGACCCGGTGACGGGCTCACCCCTGGTGGTACCGGGGTCGCCGTGGCACGCGGACCAGCGCCTCCCCGACTGACGACACCCGCGCGCCCCCGCGCCCGACTGGGCGGCGCCCCCGCCCACCCGCCGTGTGGGCAATCGTCCCGCTGGGGCGATGGGGTCCCCCCTGCTCGAGCGAAGCCGAGAGCTTGGGGGAGGGTGGGCACACGGGACGGCGCGCCTGGCCGCGCCCCCGCCTTCCGCGCCTGGACCCACAGCTCAGCGGCGGCGCACAACGTGGTGCGGGTCCAGGCGCGGAAGCCTCTGGCGCCGGCAGGGCGCGGGTCCGTTGTGCCCACCCGTTCCGCCCCTTGCGGAACGCCTGCCCACAACGGCGGGCTCAGTGTTTGCGGGAGCGCCAGAGGAGGAAGAGGGACGACGCGATCGCCGCGCCGCGGAGGACCCACGGCCACGTCTCCCCGATCGCCGCGCCCATCGCCTCACCCCCCGGCGCCACCGCCTCGCCCCAGCGGCCCTGGACCCGGCCCCACAGCCAGACGATCCCGCTCGCGGCCGCGAGGCCGGGGATCACGAGGACCGCGCCCTTGACCTCGCCCGGGGTCAGCCGGCGGGACGCGTACGCGATCAGCCAGCCCGCCGCGAGGGCGACCAGCGAGCCGAAGACGGCGCCGCCGAGCAGCAGCAGCGCGGCGAGCAGGACGAAGGGGTTCGCGAGGCGGGCGCGGGACGGGGCCTCCTCGGCCTCCGGCGCCTCCTCGGGGGCCGCCTCCTCGGCCTTGCGGCGCCGGAGGAGGCCGACCAGGCGGCGCCGCTTCCCCGACGACGGCTCCTCCGCCGCGTCGTCCTCGTCCTCCTCCGGGGGCGGCGGCGTGAACAGGTCGGGGCGCTCGATGCCGCCGACGAAGCCCGGGAAGCCGTCGTCGGCGTCGGGGTCGTCCGTGTCGGGGTCCGTCCGCCACCAGTCCGCCGCGCCGCCGGACCGGCGGCGGACCGGGCCGTCGGGGCCCCGGTCGTCCTGGGCCGGGATCGCGGGGCCCGCCGCGCCGGGGGCGGCCGCACGGGAGCCCCCGGGCGCCGACACGCCCGAAGCCGGGCGCGGGTCGACCCGTGGCCCGTCCGGCCCGGTGCGGGGCTTCGGCAGCGGCCGCTCGCCCGAGGGGCCCGCGCGGTCCACGACCTCGTCCGGGGTCCCCAGGGACCCGAGGATGCCCCGTACCGCCGCCTCGCCCTCCTCGCCGTGCGTGGCGCGCCGCCGGTCGATCTCGTTCCGCAGGCCGGACACCAGCTTCATCCGGTCGCTCGCCGGCAGCTGCCGCTGCTGTGCCAGATCGCCGACCCGGCTCAGATAGTCGTAGACCAGACGGTCGCTCTCGATCCCCACGATGCCCCTCCACGGCCGGTTCGCCCGGTACGGCCCGACGTTAGCGCCTGGACAGCGGCTAACGTGGTCCGGATGGGGATCGGTGAGCTCGACCGGGAGGCGCACGTGCCCGAGGTAACTGGCGCCGGCGCGGCGCCCCGCACGCTCGCGGAGGCGCTCCGCGCGCGGGGCGACGAGGGGCTCGCCGCGCTGCTGCGCGCCCGCCCCGACCTGCTGAGCCCCGTACCGAACGACCTGACGCAGCTGGCGACCCGCGCCGGCACCCGCGGTTCGGTGGTGCGGGCCCTGGAGCGGCTCGACCGCTTCGCCCTCCAGACGGCCGAAGCGCTGGCCGTGGCCCCGGACCCCGCCCCGTACCCCGTGCTCCTCGCGCTGCTCACCGGCGACGAGGGCGGTCCGGAGATCGAGGCGGCGCTGCCGGGCGCGGTGGCGGCGCTGCGCGAGCAGGCGCTGGTGTGGGGCGAGGACGACCGGCTGCGGCTCGTACGGACCGCGCGGGAGCTCCTCGCGCCCTCGGCGCAGCACCCGTCGCCGACCGGGCTCGGGCCGACGGTCGCGGAGGCGACGGCGGGGATGTCGCCGGGCCGCGTGCAGGAGATCATCGCGACGGCGGGGCTGACCGCGACGCACGATCCGGTGTCGGCGGTCGCGGCGCTGACCGAGCTGTTCACGGACCGGGCGCGGATGGGCGCGCTCCTCGACGAGGCGTCGCCGGAGGCCCTGTCCGTCCTGGACCGGCTGGTGTGGGGTCCGCCGTACGGCGAGGTGACGGCGAACCCGGCGCCTCCGGTGCAGTGGCTGCGCGACCGGGGCCTGCTGCTTCCGGTGTCGGCGCGGACGATGGTGCTGCCGCGCGAGGTGGCGCTGCACCTGCGGGGCGGGCGGGCGCACCGGGCGCCGGAGCCGGTGGCGCCGGTGGTGGGGGTGGCGCGCGAGTACCGTCCCCAGGTTGTGGACAGCACGGCGGCCGGGCAGGCGTACGCGACGCTCGCGACGGTCGAGGAGCTGCTGAAGTCCTGGCACCAGGGCGGGCCGCAGGTCCTGCGGGCGGGCGGGATGGCCGTACGGGACCTCAAGCGGACCGCGACGGCCCTGGACGTGACGGAGCAGCTCGCCGCGTTCTGGCTCGAGCTGTGTTTCGGGGCGGGGCTGCTCGCCTCGGACGGCGAGGCGGACGAGCGGTACGCGCCGACGCCCGCGTACGACGACTGGCTCGACCTGCCGCCCGCCGAGCGCTGGGCCCGGCTGGTCGCGCCCTGGCTCATGGCGACCCGGGTCGCGGGCCTGGTGGGCGGCGCGGACGCGAAGGGCCGCACGCTGGCCGCGCTCGGCCCGGACCTGGACCGCGCGCCGGCGCCGGAGGTCCGGCACCGGGTCCTGGAACTCCTCGCGACCCTTCCACCGGGCGCCGCGGCGGATCCCGAGACGCTGTTCGCACGGCTGCGCTGGGAGCGGCCGCTGCGGGGCACGACACAGGCGGGCCCCCCGCGGCCGACGACGGGTACGGGCACGGCCACGCGCGGCGCGGCCGCCTCCGAGGACGCCCCGACCGCCACGCCCGACGCCTCCGTCCCCGACCCCGGCCTCCCCACCGACCTCCGTTCCCGGCTCGCGCGCTGGACGCTCGCCGAGGCCGAGCTGCTCGGGCTCACGGGCAGGGGCGCGCTCGCGGCGCCCGCCCGGGCGCTGCTCAACCTGCCGCTCGCGGAGGCCGCGGCCCCCGCCGACCACGGCGGCCGGGTCGAACTGTCGGTGGCCGCCGGGCGGGCGGCGACGCTGCTCGCGCCACTGCTCCCCGAGGCCGTCGACCACGTCCTGCTCCAGGCGGACCTGACGGCCGTCGCACCGGGGCCGCTGCGGCGGCCGCTCGCCGACGCGCTCGCGGTCCTGGCGGACGTGGAATCGAAGGGTGGTGCGACGGTCTACCGGTTCACGCCCGGTTCCGTACGGCGCGCGCTGGACTCCGGCCGGTCGGCCTCCGACCTGCACGACTTCCTCACGGCGCACTCCCGCACGCCCGTGCCGCAGCCGCTGGCGTACCTGATCGACGACGTGGCGAGGAAGCACGGCCATCTGCGGATCGGGGCGGCCTCCGCGTACGTGCGCTGCGACGACGACACGGTCCTCGGCGAGATCCTGGCCGACAAGCGCTCTGCCGCCCTGGGCCTGCGCCGCCTCGCGCCGACGGTGCTGGCCGCGCAGACGGACCCGGCGTCGCTGCTCGAAGGGCTGCGGTCGATGGGGTACGCCCCGGCCGCCGAGTCCGCGGAGGGCGACGTCCTGATCACCCGCGCCGACGCGTACCGCACCCCGGCCCGTACGGCCCCGGTCCCCGTCCCCGACGGCCCGCCGGCCCCCGACACCACGCTCCTCGGCGCGGCGGTGAAGGCGATCCGGGCGGGCGACCGGGCGGCGACGGCGGTACGGAAGGAGCCGGCGACCCCTGTGACGGCGGCGGGCGGCCTCCCCCGCACCTCGGCCGCCGAGACCCTGGCGACGGTCCAGGCGGCGGCGATGACGGGGTCGGCGGTGTGGATCGGCTACGTGAACGCGGAGGGCACGGCGAGCCAGCGGGTCATCGCCCCGGTCCGCGTGGAGGGCGGCTTCGTGACGGGCTACGACCACACGGCCGACGAGGTCCGCACGTACCCCCTGCACCGCATCACGGGCGTCGCGGAACTGGCGGACGACCAGGTCTAGCGCCCGGGGTTCACCAGGGCGCCCGGGTCGGCCCTCAACGGGAACGGCGCGTCGATCGCCGTCTCCCGCCCGGCCTCGGCCACGAGCCGCTCCGCGCACCGACCGTCCCGCAGTTCGGAGACGACCAGCGCGGGCGCGGGCTCCAGTTCCAGGCGCCAGAGGTGCTCGATGCCGGCCCCGCGCAGTACGGCGGCTTGAGCGGCCGGTCCGTACGACGCCCGGAGCCGCTCGTCTCTCGCCACCACGTGTGGGGCGTCAACGCCTACGGAGCGCCCGTGTGGCACGTGCGGCGCCACGGCGACGGGGGCATGTTCGACACCTACGCCGGGAGCTTCGACGCCGTATGGGAAACGGCCCACCCCGTGGAAGGCTGAGCGCCGTGGCCCGAACCGAGTACTACGACGATCCGCACGCCCCCCAGCCGAACAGCCTGGTGGTCGCAGCCTCTGCCGTCGTCACCGACGAGCGTGGCCACGTACTCCTCCAACGGCGCCGGGACAACGACTTGTGGGCGCTACCGGGCGGGGCCATGGACATGGCCGATTCCCTCCCCGGCACAGCCGTACGGGAAGTCAAAGAGGAAACCGGCCTGGACGTCGAGATCACAGGACTCGTCGGCACGTACACCGACCCCCGTCACGTCATCGCGTACAGCGACGGAGAGGTACGCCGGCAGTTCAACGTCTGCTTCACCGCCCGGGTCGTCAGCGGCACCCTGGCCATCTCGGAAGAGAGCACAGAACTCCGCTTCGTGGCGCCCGAAGAACTCGACCCGCTTCCCATGCACCACACGCAGCGGCTGCGAATCCGGCACTTCCTGGAGCATCGCGCCGCCCCGTACCTGGGGTAGGAGATCACCTGTCGCTCAACCCTGGTGCGCGGCGCCATTGAGGGGCCCGCATGATGGACGCCATGGAGAGCACGGGCGAGAAAATCAAGGTGTGGTTCCGCTTCGTTCCTCGCGAGGGGTGGTTCCCACAGGACACCGAAGGCTTGTGGGCAACGAAGCTCAGCAACGACACGGCCACAGTGAAGAACGTGCCCTTCCTCCAGGACGGAGTGGCCGAGGGCGATGTCGTACGCTTCCGGACCGACTCCGACGGGCTCCACTGGGCAGTCGAGCGGGTCAGCCCCTCTGGCAACTGCACCCTTCGCGTCCTACCCGTCCCCGATGGCCCCTTGGGGCGCAGCCCTCAGGCAGTGCACCAGCGCCTTTCACCGTTTCGGCTGGGGGGCGAAGTCTTCAGCGAGGACTTCCCCATGGTCGCTTTCACCGCGCCGGCCGGAGCGGACTTCGCGGGCATCAAGGCACTCCTAGCACAAGGAGAAGAGGAGGGATGGTGGCACTACGAAGTCGGAAGCGCCACCGACGAGTGGAGGAGCGCCTGAGCTGCGCACCCCGTACTCCAGGCAGCCAAAGGTTCCGCGCAAAGGGCCTGATGAGCCATGCGGGAGTTCTCCCTCCCTGCCGCTCTGGCGGGAAGAGGGGAGGGAGCACCTCCCTGGGGCCACCTCCGGCGACGACACCCCGCCCCTCTCGGACTCTCGATGACGGGATGACGAATGAGGCCCTTGATCTGGTTCTCTCTTGTTTTTCTATGTGCAATCAAAAAAGTAGGGAGAACCGTCACTCCGTCATCGCTCTGCCGCTGAGAGAGCGGCAGGCCGACGCTGCCCCAGGGAGCGCGGTCGGCCCGCCACCAGGGTTTCCCCCAGCGACGGGCCGAGAACAGTGCCCAGGCGGGCTCAGAACAGCTCAAGCGCCTGAGCCGTAGCGCGCTGTATGACCGCCTCGACGTCCTTGCCGTCAGCGTCCGCACGGCGGATCGCCCCGTCTTCCCCGAAGTGCACAGCGAGGCGGGATGTGTCGAGCCTCGGGCCGCCCTTCCGGGACATGCCGACTTCCACGAACGCCCCCGCGTTCAGCAGCAGATCACGCTTGCCCGCCGTGTCCGCGTCCTTCCAGAGCTGTGCGTGAGTCCGGCCGGTCGGGACCGCCTCCATGCCCGCAGGCTTCGCGGTGCGCTGCTTCTCGTTCAGCGAGGCCAGGCGTTCCTCCAGCTTGGCGTACTGCGTCGCGTACCTCGCGGCGCCCTCCTCGCCCTTGAACAGGCCACGGTCGTACCGGTCCTTCTCAAGGTCCTCCAGCGCTTCCCTGGCCTGCCGGATCTGCAAACGGAAGTCCTCGCCCACGTGCTCCACCATGCGCACCACGGGGAACGCGCCGAACTTCTCCAGGAACAGCGCCGTGACGTGCTGTTCCATGCCCTCGCCCGCGATGCTCACGCCGTAACAAGTCAGCTCCGTGCCTGCCTGCCGGGCCTTCAGGCGGCCGATGCACCGATAGCGGATACGACCCTTGGCGACGAAGGTGTACATGCGGTTGTGGCATACCGCGCAATAGGCGATCCCCCGCAGCAGCGCCGTTCCTTCGCGGCGCCGGTCGCCCGGATTGGCTCGCCTGCTCAGCTCGTCCTGCAACGCCTGCCACGTGTCCATGTCCAGGATCGGCGTGCGGTTGACCAGCGGCAGCCCGTCCGTCATCAGGATCGGCTTGCCGTCCTCGATCACCTGCCCCAGCAACTGCGGGTTGCCGAGAAGGCTCCGCAGCGTGGAGGGGTACCACCGCTTGGAGTCGCTGCGCTTGCCCGTGGTCTGCCGCGAGGAGTGGCCGGGCGACGGCTTGTCGGACTCCGTGAGATCCACTGCGATCTTGAGTAGCGAGTCCTGGTTGAGAACCCGTTGCACGATCTCGTGGATCGTCTTCGCTTCGTCGGGGTTGATCTCCAAGATCTTCCCGGCACCGTCGGGGTTGGGGACCACTCGGTAGCCGTAGGGCACCCTGCCGCCCGTGTAGCGACCCTCCCGGCGCAGGTGCTCGTGGGCGCTGGAGACGCGCATGCCGATCGTGTCGGACTCCAGTTCCGCGAAGACCGCGATCACCTTCGCCATCGCGCGGCCCATGGACGACGTGAGGTCCAGGGGCTCGCTGGCGGACGCCAGAGCCACACCCTCCGCCTGGGTGACCTTCATGATCTCGGCGAAGTCCACCGTGGACCGGGCCAAGCGGTCGATCTTGAAGAACACGATCACGTCGAACTCGGAGAGGCGGGACAGGACGCGTCGCAGCCCCGGGCGGTCCAGGCCGCGCGAGTAGCCCGAGACGTCGATGTCCTCTTCCACGGCTATGACCTGCCAACCACGGGCCGCGCACAGTGCCTCACAGGCCGCGCGCTGACGCTCGGGCGAGGTAGAGTTTTCTGTTTCCCGCGAAAGGCGGACATAGATGGCAGCGCGCATTCCCGACGCGTTGGCCGGGACGCCCTTCGGGCGACGGGCACGGGGCATGGCCCTGGCCGTGGCAGGCGCGGATGTGGTGTCTGTCACACGAGGATCCTATCGCTGGAGGTATGTGTGTCCTGCCTGATCGTCCAGAGCGACAAGACGCTGCTCCTGGAGGTCGACCACGAGCTCGCCGAGGCCTGTCGGCGGGCCATCGCGCCGTTCGCGGAGCTGGAGCGGGCGCCGGAGCACATCCACACGTACCGGGTGACGCCGCTGGGGCTGTGGAACGCGCGGGCCGCCGGGCACGACGCCGAGCAGGTCGTCGACGCGCTCGTCGAGTACTCGCGGTACCCCGTGCCGCACGCGCTGCTCGTGGACATCGCCGAGACCATGTCCCGGTACGGGCGGCTCACGCTCTCCAAGCACCCCACGCACGGGCTCGTGCTGACCACGACCGACCGGCCGGTGCTCGAGGAGATCCTGCGCTCGCGGAAGGTGCAGCCGCTCGTCGGGGAGCGGATCGACCCCGACACCGTCGCCGTGCACCCCTCCGAGCGGGGCCAGATCAAGCAGACGCTGCTGAAGCTGGGCTGGCCGGCCGAGGACCTCGCCGGGTACGTGGACGGCGAGGCGCACCGGATCGACCTGGCCGAGGACGGCTGGAGCCTGCGGCCGTACCAGAAGCAGGCCGTCGACGGCTTCTGGCACGGCGGCTCCGGTGTCGTCGTGCTGCCCTGTGGCGCGGGGAAGACGCTGGTCGGGGCCGGAGCGATGGCCCAGGCCAAGGCGACGACCCTGATCCTGGTGACCAACACCGTCTCCGCCCGGCAGTGGAAGCACGAGCTGGTGAAGCGGACCTCGCTGACCGAGGACGAGATCGGCGAGTACTCCGGCACGCGCAAGGAGATCCGGCCGGTCACCATCGCCACCTACCAGGTGCTCACGACGAAGCGGAAGGGGATCTATCCCCACCTGGAGCTCTTCGACTCCCGGGACTGGGGCCTCATCGTCTACGACGAGGTGCACCTGCTGCCGGCGCCGGTCTTCAAGTTCACCGCCGACCTCCAGGCCCGGCGGCGGCTCGGGCTGACCGCGACCCTCGTGCGCGAGGACGGCAAGGAGGCGGACGTCTTCTCGCTGATCGGGCCCAAGCGGTTCGACGCGCCGTGGAAGGAGATCGAGGCGCAGGGGTACATCGCGCCCGCCGACTGCGTCGAGGTCCGGGTGAACCTGACCGACTCGGAGCGGCTCGCGTACGCGACGGCCGAGGCGGAGGAGAAGTACCGCTTCTGCGCGACGACGGCGACGAAGCGGAAGGTGACCGAGGCCCTGGTGAAGAAGTTCGAGGGTCAGCAGATCCTCGTCATCGGGCAGTACATCGACCAGCTGGACGAGCTCGGCGAGCACCTGGACGCGCCGGTCATCAAGGGCGAGACGTCGAACGCGCAGCGGGAGAAGCTCTTCGACGCCTTCCGCAACGGCGAGATCAACGTGCTCGTGGTGTCGAAGGTCGCGAACTTCTCGATCGACCTGCCCGAGGCGACGGTCGCGATCCAGGTGTCCGGCACGTTCGGGTCGCGGCAGGAGGAGGCCCAGCGGCTCGGCCGGGTCCTGCGGCCCAAGGCCGACGGGCATCAGGCGCACTTCTACTCGGTGGTCGCCCGCGACACCATCGACCAGGACTTCGCGGCGCACCGCCAGCGGTTCCTGGCGGAGCAGGGGTACGCGTACCGGATCGTGGACGCGGACGAGCTGCTCGGCTGAGGCACCTGGAGGGCCTCGCACGGGGGCCCTCCACGCCTGTCGTCAGACCGCCGGGTTCAGGACCAGCTTCGCCTTGTTGTTGTCCGCGTTCGGGTCGAACGGGAAGCCCGTGCCGTACGGCGGCTTCAGGGTGATCGCGCCCTTCGCGCCGGTGACGACCGTGTCGACGCGCAGGTCGAAGGGGAACGTCACGGTCTGCTTCTCGGCCACCCAGATCGGCAGCCGGCACACGTAGCGCGGCGCGCCGGTGCGCACCTCGCTCTCCCACCAGCCGCCGTCCGCGGTGCGCGGCTCGCAGGCGTCCGGCACCGTGGTGGCGGTCGCGCCCTGCGGGACCGTGACGTCGACGGAGCCGACCGGGTCGCCGGAGCCGAGGTTGGCGATCCAGGCCGGGCCCCGGTTGCGGAAGGTCACGTCCGCGCGGACGGTCTCGCCGGCGGCGGCGGTGAGCCGCGCGCCGCGCACGGCGAAGTCCGCGGTGTTGGTGACGCCGATCGACGCGACCGTGCCGTTGTTCCCCGGGTCGAGGTCCTCGGCGCCGCCGCGGGCGTTCACGCCGATGTCGATGCGCTCGGACAGCGCGTACGGGGCGGTGGTCGCCTGCAGCGCCGTCGGCAGGGCGAAGGAGCCGCCCGGGGCCACGACGTCGTCGAAGGCGCAGTCGATCTTGGTGAGTGCCTTGATCGTGCCTTCGCCGAGCGGCTCGGCGGTGCACTGCGGGGCGACCGTGCCGAGGTCGAGGCCGCGGGTGACGTAGAGGGTGACCTGGACGCCGTTCGCCGCCTCGTTGCCCCTGTTCACCACGGAGACCGGTACGGGGACGGTGCTGCCCGGGGCGACGCCGGTCACGGGCGCGGCCTGGGTGACGACGAGGTCGGGGCCGGACGCCACGCGGACGGTGGTGGAGCCTCCGAACGCGGTGATCGCGCCGGTGTCGGTGTGGGCCGTGGCCGCGTACGTGATCTGGCCGGTGACGCCCGCCTCGGTGCCGGCGGCGGCGCGCAGCTTCACCTCCACGGGGGCTTCGCCGGTCAGCGGCACCTCGGGGAAGGAGCAGACGTAGGTGATCCCTGCGGGGGCGCAGGTGTCCGGCCAGGTGAGGTCGGCGACGCCGGTCAGTCCGGAGGCGTCGACGGTGAGCTCGCCGTCGGTCACGCGGACGTCGGGGTTGTCGTGGTACAGCCCCAGGCCGAGCGTGACGGTCGGGGCCTCGCCGCCGTCGGTGCCCTTGGGCAGCGCGAGCTCCCAGGGAGACACGATCCACAGCTGGTCGCTGTCGGCCGCGGCCGGTGCGGCGGTCACGCCGACGGTGACCAGGCCGGCCGCGGTGGCGCACGCGGCGAGCCGCGCGAGACGGCCGAAGGAGGACTTCCTCATGATCTCCTGTGTTCCTCACTGCTTCGGGGGCGAAGCGATGCGCTTCGGGACGGAGCGATGCGCTTCGGGGACGGAGCGATGCGATGAGGAGACCGTCGAGGGCGGCGAACAGTTGCACGCCGGAACGGATTCAGTGGCTCCGGTACGTCGGGTGGGGGTCCCGGACGCCCGCCTCGGCCGGGCCGTGGTCGCCCAGGAGGGCGACCGAGGCCACGGCGCCGCCGAAGGCGCGTATCGCGCGCAGGGCGGTGGTGAGGCGGTGCGGGCGGCGGACGGTGGTCACGAGGGTGAAGGTCGTCGCGGTCATGTCTCCATGATGGAATTCGGACATTGCGGATACATCGGCCTGGGGGTGGAACCCGGGTCCCCCTCGCGTCGGATCCCACCCCTTAGGGGGAAAGTGATTCGCCCCTGCCGACCGCCCGGAGTTAAACTCGTCGGCTTCCCCGCCTCCCGTTCGTGGAGCGCCGCCGCCCGGTCGGAAACCGGCGGCCACCTTGTCGTGTCCGCGTATCCACCTGCCCGGAGGCTGCACCGTGTCCGTGTCCGTGTCCGTGTCCGTGTCCGAATCCGATCCGCTCGCGCGCGAGCGCGCCCATCTGACCTCCTCCCGCGCCGCGCTGCGCGCGATGCGCGAGGACGTCGAGGCGCTCGACATCAAGGACGTCACCGCGAACTGGGTCAACTCCCTGGTGCTGGGGCGGCAGATCGAGGACCGGATCAAGGCGCTCGCCGACCTCGCGGACACCCCGCTGTTCTTCGGGCGGCTCGACTACCTGCACACCACGCAGGAGGGGCAGCGCTTCTACATCGGGCGGCGGCACGTCCACGACGCCGACGGCGACCCCATGGTCATCGACTGGCGTGCGCCGGTCTCGCAGCCGTACTACCAGGCCTCGAAGAAGGACCCGCAGGACGTCGGGCTGCGGCGCCGCTTCGGGTACACGGGCGGTGACCTCACCGCGTACGAGGACGAGCACCTCTCCGACCCGGCGGAGCACGAACAGACCTCGAAGCTGCTCCAGGCGGAGATCGAGCGCCCCCGCGTCGGCCCCATGCGGGACATCGTCGCCACCATCCAGCCGGAGCAGGACGGGATCGTCCGCTCCGACCTGTCGGGGACGGTGTGCGTGCAGGGAGGCCCGGGGACCGGAAAGACGGCCGTCGGTCTGCACCGTGTCGCCTATCTGCTGTACGCGCACCGGGAGCGGCTCGCCCGCACCGGCACCCTGGTCATCGGGCCGAACCGTTCCTTCCTCCACTACATCGAGCAGGTCCTGCCCGCGCTCGGCGAGCTGGAGGTGCAGCAGGCGACGGTCGACGACCTCGTCGCGCACGTCGAGGTGCGGGGCACGGACGAGGCGGCGACGGCGGTCGTGAAGGGCGACGCCCGGATGGCGGAGGTGCTGCGGCGGGCGGTCCGCTCGCACGTGACGCTGCCGACGGAGTCCCTGATGGTGGTGCGCGGCTCCCGGCGCTGGCGGGTCCCGGCGTACGAACTGGAGGAGATGGTACGGGAGTTGCTCGACCGCGACATCCGGTACGGCGCCGCCCGCGAGGCCCTCCCGCAGCGCATCGCGCACGCCGTCCTGGTCCGGATGGAGGAGGCCGGCGAGGCCCCCGACGACCGGGTGCAGAACGCCGTCGCGCGGAACACGGCGGTGAAGGCCGTCGTGAAGGAGTGCTGGCCGCTCGTCGAGCCCGCGAAGCTGGTGCTGCGGCTCCTCGGTGACGCCGACTTCCTCGCCGAGCACGCGGAGGGGCTGCTCACCGAGGACGAGCAGAAGCTGCTGCTGTGGGCGAAGCCCGCGCGGAGCGTGAAGACGGCGAAGTGGTCGGCGGCGGACGCCGTCCTCATCGACGAGGCGCGGGACCTGGTGGAGCGGACGCACTCGCTCGGCCACGTCGTCCTCGACGAGGCGCAGGACCTGTCCCCCATGCAGTACCGGGCGGTGGGCCGGCGCTGCACGACCGGTTCGGCGACGGTCCTGGGCGACCTGGCGCAGGGCACGACGCCGTGGGCGACGGAGAGCTGGGCGCAGGCGCTCGGGCACCTGGGGAAGCCGGAGGCGGTGGTGGAGGAGCTGACCGCCGGTTTCCGCGTGCCGCGCGAGGTGATCGCGTACGCCTCGCGGCTCCTTCCGCACATGTCGCCGGGGCTCGCGGCGGTGGAGTCGGTCCGGGAGAACCCGGGGTCGCTCTCCGTACTCGCCGGCGAGGCGCTCGACGAGGACGTCGTCGCCGCCTGTGTGGAGGCGCTGACGCACGAGGGCTCGATCGGCCTGATCGCCGCCGACGCGCGGATCGCGCCGCTCGCGGAGGCGCTGACGGCGGCGGGTCTGGCGTATCTCTCCCCCGGCGAGGAGACGACGGCCGAGTCGCGCCTCACCCTCGTCCCGGCCTCGCTCGCGAAGGGTCTGGAGTACGACTACGTGGTCCTGGACGAGCCGGCGGCCGTCGTCGACGGCGAACCGGACGAGCGGACCGGCCTGCGGCGGCTGTACGTGGCGCTGACCCGTGCCGTGTCGGGCCTGACGGTCGTTCACTCGGCGCCGCTCCCCGAGCAGCTGGGCGCGCTGTGACCACCCCGCGCGTCGGAGCGCTGCACCACGTCGAGCTGTGGGTGGACGACCTGCAGCGGGCCGAGCGGAGCCTCGGCTGGCTGCTCGGGGCGCTCGGCTACACGCCCTTCCAGTCCTGGGAGGGCGGCCGCAGCTGGGCGCTCGGCTCCTGCTACCTGGTGGTCGAGCAGTCCCCGGCCCGCACGCCGGACCGGCACGACCGCCTCCGGCCGGGCCTCAACCACCTGGCCTTCCACGCGGGCGACCGGTCCGCCGTCGACCGGCTCGCCGCCGACGCACCCACGCACGGCTGGCGGCTGCTGTTCGCCGACCGGCATCCGTACGCGGGCGGCGAGGGCCACTACGCGGCGTACCTGGAGAACGAGGACGGGTTCGAGGTGGAGCTGGTCGCTTCCTAGGAGGCGGCCATTTCCGGGGTGGGGCGGCGGAAGCCTCGGGTGAGGTGGACGAGGTACCCGAGGCCCGCGGCGAGCCAGCAGCATCCGATCGTGAGGGCGGTCGGGGAGAGCTGTGACATCAGGTAGAGCGTGACGCAGGCGCCGAGTGCCGGGACGACGGCGTGGCCGAGGACCTTGCGGGCACCGGTGAGGGTGCGGCGGTTGCGGACGAAGTGGACGATGACGCAGACGTTGACGGCGGTGAAGGCCAGGAACGCGCCGAAGTTGATGAACGAGGTCGCCGTCTCCAGCGAGAGGTCGAGCCCGAGCAGGCACATGGCCCCGGTGGCGAGGACGCAGAGCACGGGGGTCCCGGTGCGCTTGTTCAGGGTGCCGAAGACCCGCTTCGGCAGGACGCCGTCGCGGCCCATCGTGTAGAGCAGACGGCTGGTGCTGAGCTGGACGGCGAGGCCGGAGCCGAAGCCGGCCACGATGCCGGCCAGGTTGGTCCAGTCCGCGAAGGTCTGGCCGCCGACCTGCACGGACATCGTGTAGCCGACGATCTCGGGGGCGTCGAACACCCCTCCCGGGTGGACGAGTTGCATGACGTACGCCACTGCGGCGAAGAGCAGCCCGCCGACGGCGATCACCAGGACGACGGCGCGGGGGATCGTCCTGCGGGCGTCGCGGGTCTCTTCGGAGAGCGTGGTGACGGCGTCGAAGCCGAGGTAGGAGTAGGCGGCGACCGCAGCGGCGGCGGAGACTCCGGCGAGACCGCTGTCGGCGTTCCACAGCGGGCGGGTGTAGGACGCCGGGGCGTGGTGGCCGAGGTGGACCAGGCAGTACGCGGCGAAGAGGACGACGAGGAAGACAGCCACGCCCGTCAGGAGCTTGTTGACGCGGTCGGTGAGGGCGAGGCCGACGACGTTGACGAGGGTGGTCAGGCCGGCGTTGATCAGCATCCAGGCCCAGACGGGGACGGCCGGGAACTGGGCGTTGAGGTAGACCGACTGGACGAGCCAGGCGACCATCGGCAGGAACAGGTAGTCGAGGAGCACCACCCAGCCGACGAGGAAGCCGACCGGCGCGCCGATGGAGCGGCGGGCGTACGAGTACGCGGAGCCGGCGGCGGGGTGGTACCCGGCCATCTTGGCGTAGCTGAGGGCGGTGAGGAGCATCGCGCCGGTGGCGAGGAGGAAGGCGGTCGGCGCGGTGCCGGCGCTGGTGGCGGCGACCACGCCGAAGATGACCATCACCAGGCTGGGCGCCATGTAGGAGATGCCGAAGGCGACCACGGAGGTGAGCGAGAGGCGGCCGCTGAGCCGGGTTGCGTCCTCCGTCATCGCGCCTCGCCTCCCGTCGCAGGAGCGGCGGAGCCCGGTCCGGCGGAGACCGGTACGGCGGAGCCCGGTCCGGCGGAGACCGGTCCGGCGGAGACCGGTACGGCGGAGACCGGTCCGGCGGAGACCGGTACGGCGGAGACCGGTACGGCGGAGACCGGTACGGCGGAGACCGGTACGGCGGAGACCGGTACGGCGGGGTGCAGGGCGGCCGGGGTCTCCGGGGGTGTCGTCGGGCGCCAGGTCGCCGGGTCGATGCGGCCGTTGTAGAGCGGGAGCTCCAGCGGGGTGTCGCCGGGCGTGAAGTGGTCCCAGGGCCAGGAGTCGCCGCCCGTGCCGTACTTCCTGGCCGCCGGGACGCGGTCGAGGTCGACGACGGAGAGGAGCGTGGTGTCCTCCGTGCCGGCCGCGGCGACCTGGATGTGGCCCTCGGGGTCGACGAGGAGGCTCCGGCCCTGGGCGGTCGGGCCCGCGCCGTTCACGCTGGCCACCCAGATCTGGTTGACGACGGCGTTCGCCTGGTTGACCGGTATCTCCTGCGCGCGGCCGGAGGTCGGGGTCTGCACGAGGTTGAGGACGAGCTCGGCGCCCATCCAGGCGAGGTGCCGGGTGACCTCGGGGTACCAGCTGTCGTAGCAGATGGACAGGCCGATCCGGCCGGTGCCGGGCATGTCGAAGACGACGAACTCGCGGCCGGGGGTGACCGGTTCGTAGGGGCGCCAGGTGAAGATCTTGCGGTAGCTCGCGACGAGCTCGCCCCGCGGGTCGTACACGACGGCGGTGTTGTGGACGCGGCCGTCGTCGGCGCGTTCGAGGACGGTGCCGGGGACGAGCCAGATTCCCAGCTCGCGGGCGAGCGCGGAGAGGGCCTTGCCGCGCGGGCCGTCGAGCGGCTCGGCGTGGGCGGCGTAGTACTCCTCGACGCTGTCCAGGGTGTCCACGCCCTCGGAGCAGAGGTGGAGCTCGGGGTAGACGACGAGGTCGGCGGCGTTCGGGGACTTCATCCGCCGCCGCAGCCCCTCGGCGAAACGGTCGAAGGACTCCGCGGGCGCCTGGACGAGGGCCAGGCGTAGGTATCGGCTCATGGGGGGACACGGAACCCGATGCACAACACTGTTGTCAACGATGTTGTCAGTTTTGGTGGAGGGGTCGGGAGGGGCCGTTGTAGGGTCGGTGCCGACCGAGGAGACCCATGGCAAAGAACACGGCGGCGACGGATCCGGCGGAGTCGACCGCGACCGACGGGCGGCAGCCCACCCGCCGGGAGCTCAGGAACCGGCGCCAGGGGGCCGCCGTGGACGCCGCGTTCCGGCTGGCCGGGCAGGAGGGGGCCGCCGGCCTCACCATGCGGCGGCTCGCCCAGGCCCTCGACCTCGACGTGACCGCGCTCTACCGGCTCTTCCGCGACAAGGACGAGCTGCTGCTCGCCCTGTGCGAGCGCACCATCGAGCTCGCGCTGGACGAGATCGGCGAGATCCCCGACGCGGAGCCCTGGCAGGACACCGTGCGCCGGATCGCCGAGGCGACCTGGCAGGTCCAGACCCGCTTCCCGGGGATCACGGCGCTGACCTTCGCCCGTACGACCGGGGGCCCGGCCGAGCGGCGGATGGTGGAGCTGCTGCTCGCCGCGTTCACGCGCTCGGGGCTCGACCCGGCGCGGGCCGCGCTGTTCTACCGGACCTTCGTCGACACCGCGCTCGGACTCTGCGCGCACGCCGCGGCGCTCAGCGCACTGAACCCCGAGATCCGCGCCAAGGACGACACGACCTGGAGCCGGGTGTACGCACGGCTCCCGGAGGCGGACTACCCGGAGACCCGCGCCCACGCGGACGCGCTGACGGCCGTGGGGCAGAAGGCGGTGTACGACACGGCCGTGGAGGCGATCCTCGTGGCGACCGCGCAGGCGGCGGCGATCTAGAGCGCGAACTCGGGCAGCGCCTGCGTCCACGTGCGGTGGGCGACGGTGGCGAGGACGTGGTTCTTCCCGCGGTAGTAGTGCTCGGTCACCACGCCCCAGCACAGGGCCCAGCCGCGGCCGCGGGCCCAGGTGGCGTCGTCGACCTCGGCGGCCTCGCGGAAGAGGGGCCGGGTGTCGGGGGTGAGCAGGGACCAGGCGGCCATGAGGTCGACGGCCGGGTCCCCCGTACCGAGCGCGCCGAAGTCGATGACGGCGTGGAGGCGGCCGTCGCGGGTGAGGAGGTTGCCGGGGAGCAGGTCGCCGTGCTGCCAGACGGGGTCACCCTGCCAGGCCGGGAGCCGGAGCACCGATTCCCAGGCGGCGGTGGCGGCCTCGGCGTCGAGGGTGCCGTCCGCGCCGAGGGCGTTGACGGCGGGCGCCATGGCGCCCTCCTCCCAGTCGGTGACCGGGCCGCCGCGGGACGCGTGGGGTCCGCCGGTCGCGTCGACACCGCGCAGGGCGACGCCGAAGCGGCCCAACTCGACGGCGGCGTGGGCGAGATCGGTGACCGGCGCGTTGTACGCGTCGTCGCCGTCGAGCCAGGCGAACACCGACCAGCCCCGCTCGTACCCCTCCCCGGGCCGACCGTGACCGACGGGCACGGGGACGGGGAGGGTGAGGTGGGGCGCGAGGTGCGGCAGCCAGCGCTGCTCCTTCTCGGCGTGCCCGGCGGCCCAGTCGGCCTTCGGCAGCCGTACGGCGAGGTCGTCCCCGAGCCGGAACATCGCGTTGTCGGTGCCGGCGGAGTTCACCTCCCGTACGGGAAGCCCCGCCCACTCGGGGAACTGGGCGGCGATGAGCCGCTCGACGAGGGCGGTGTCGATGCGGGGGCTGGTCATGCGCGCGAGGCTAGCGATCAAGCGCCTTCCGGGCCACGGGATTTCGGTCTGTCCAGGATCAGGTCGCCGGCGCGGGCGAGGACGTCGGTGCGGGTGCGGCCGTCGTGGTCGGCGGCGAGGAAGTGGTGCCCGATGGCCACGCAGAAGGCGAGGAGGGAACGGGCCTCGACCTCGTCGGGGTCGGGGCAGAAGGTGCCGATCATCTCGCGGAGCAGCTCCATGCGCCGGTTGTCGACGCGGCGCAGGCGGGCGGCGACGGCCTCGTCGCGCCGGGCCCAGTCGCGGACGGCGAGGTCGATGGGGCGCAGCCGGTCGCCGGAGAAGGTGAGCATGCCGGCGAGCGTGATGAGGGCTCTCGGGTCGCCGCCCTCGTCCTGGCGGACGCGGTCGATGACCTGGTCGGTGGCCTCCCGCTCCCAGGTGTCGAGCATGGCGGCGAGGAGGGCGTCGCGGTCGGCGAAGTAGCCGTAGAAGCCGCCTTTGGTGACGCCGAGGCGTTTGGCGAGGGCCTCGACGCGGACGGCGTCGGGGCCGCTGGCGGCGAGGACGGTCAGGCCCTCCTCCACCCATCGTTCGCGCGGTGTGCGTGCGGCGCCCACGGTGTGTCCTCCCTCACTCGGCGACCGAATATACGCTTCCGTACATCAGGTCTGGCATCGTTGACCTCGTCGTTATACGCAAGCGTATAGAACGCAGGGGAAAGGCGGCAGCGGTCATGAGACTTCCCGTCAGCGAGCACACCGGTCGGCCGTGGCGGATCCACGAGTACGTCCCCGACTTCACGACCCTGGACGTCTGGTCCTACCGCATGCCGGGCGCGGGGCCCGACGACTTCCGGCCGGCGATCGACGCGATCACGGCCGGCGCCGGCCTCTCGAAGCAGACCGGGCCGACCGCGTTCCTGTTCGCGGTGCGCTGGAAGCTGGGCGCCCTGCTCGGCTGGGACAAGCCGAAGGAGGGCCTCGGCCCCCGGGTCCGGTCCCTGCGCGAGCGCATGCCGGAGGAGCTGACGGCGACGGCGGACCCGACCCCGGGCCCCGGCCCGTTCTCCTCCCTGTACGAGCTGCACGACGAGTGCGCCCGGGAGCTGGCGAACAAGACCGTCCACGGGGTCATGCACCTGGGCTGGGTGGAGACCGCCGACGGCGGCCACGAGCTCCGCATGGCGGTCCTGGTCAAGCCCAACGGCCCCATGGGCCGCCTCTACATGGCCCTGATCGCGCCCTTCCGGTACGCGATCGTCTACCCGGCGATGACCCGCCAGTGGGAAGCGGCCTGGCGCGACCGGGACCGGCTGCTCCGGTAGCGGATGGAGCCTGACCGCGCGCGGGAGCGGCTGCCCCGGTAGCGGATGGAGCCTGACCGCGCGCGGGAGCGGCTGCCCCGGTAGCGGATGGGGCCTGTCCGCTACCGGACCGGCCGCCCCGGTAGCGGATGGAGCCTGACCGCGACCGGGACCGGCTGCCCCGGTAGCGGATGGAGCCTGACCTCGACCGGGACCGGCTGCCCCGGTAGCGGATGGAGCCTGACCGCGACCGGGACCGGCTGCCCCGGTAGCAGGTAGGGCCTGTCCCGGCGGGAATTGCCAGACAGGCCCTACGGGGTGTCGACCGCCTCGCGCCACGTGCGGACCGCCGCCGCCGAGACCGGGGCGGTCCAGCCCTGGGGGCGGGCCGCGCCGCCGATGTGGAAGGCGGTGAGACCTGCCGCGCGGAGGGTCGGGAGGTGGTCGAGGCGGAGGCCGCCGCCCACGAGGATCTGGGGCTCGTAGCCCGGCTCGCCGGTGCGGGCCGCTTCGGCCTTCAGGGTGGCGAGGCCGTCGTCGACGCCCGTGGCGGCGCCCGCCGTCAGATAGGTGTCGAGGCCCGGCAGGTCCGCGAGGCGCTTGCGGAGGCCGTCGCGGTCGGCGGCGCGGTCGATCGCCCGGTGGAAGGTCCAGCGGCAGCCGTCCAGGACGGCGATCAGGCGCTCCACCGCCACCAGGTCCGGCTCGCCGTCCGGGGTGAGGAAGCCGAGGACGAACTCGTCGGCGCCCGCCGAGCGGAGCTCCGCCGCCCGGCCGGCCAGGGCGTCGACGTCGCCGGCCGCGAAGCCGTCGGTGAGGCGGAGCATCACGCGCAGCGGGATGTCGACGGCGGCCCGGATCGCGGTGAAGGACGCCGTGGAGGGCGTGAGGCCGTCGGCGGCCATGTCGGTGACGAGTTCGAGCCGGTCGGCGCCACCGGTCTGGGCTGCGACCGCGTCTTCCTCGTCGAGGGCGATCACCTCAAGGACAGCACGGTTGCTCATCTCGCCCATTCCTCCATGAATGACGACTACAGGTCTAGTCCAATGACCAGACTAGCCGTGCGCGTGACCTCCCGCATCGTGCCCCGCCTCACCCGTCTCACCCGTCTCGGTCGCGGCCGGAGCCGGCGCCTTCCCGTTCGCGCCCGCCGTCACCGTGAAGGACGCCGTCCTGACCTTGCCCTCGTGCTGGAAGTCGAGGAACAGGCGGTACGTGCCCGCACTGGGGGCCGTCGCCGTGAAGGAGACGTCCGGGCCGGGGCCGCCCTCGTTCGGGTGCACGTGGAGGTAGGCGAGGTCGCCGTCGCGCAGGGCGACGAGGTGGCCGTACGCGCCGAGGTACGGCTCCAGGTCGGTGACCGGCTTCCCGCCCTTGGTGACCGTGAGGCGGAGCTCGCCCGCCTTGCCCGGGTCCAGGACTCCGCCCAGGCGGACCTGGTAGCCGTCGACCGTCGCGGTCGGGGCCGCGGCCGGCAGCGGCTTCGGGGCGTACGCGCCGGGGACCGACAGGTCCGCGCCCAGCGTGATGCCCTTGGCCCCGGGCGCGGCCGGCTTGAAGTCGGCGAAGGCCTTGTAGCCGCCGGCCGCCGGCAGGTCCGCGTCCACCGACCAGGTGCCGTCCGCGGCCTTCACGGGGTGCAGGTGGCGGAAGGTGTTGAGGTCGCGCGAGGCGACGATGAAGTGCAGTTGCTTGCCGTGCTCGGTGCTGAAGGCGGTGACCTTCTTGCCGGCCGCGTCCTTGATGGAGAACTTCAGGGTGCTCCGGCCGGCGGCGGGCGTGGGCGTCTCCATGGCCAGGGTGTAGCCGTCCTGGGAGATCTGGAGGCCGCCGGGGAGGGCCGAGGCGGCCGTCGTCGCGCCCTCCGCGTGGCCCGCGTGGCCGCCCTCCTCCTTCTTCTGCGGTTCCTGCGCCGCGTGCTCGCCGTGACCCGCCTTCGCCGGCTCCTCGACGGGGCCGACCCCCTTGCCGACCCCGTACGCGGTCCCGAAGGTCGCGGCGAGCGCGGCGGCAAAGGCAGTGATCTTCACTCCGGTGTTCATGACTGCTCTCCCGTACGTGGATGCGTGGGTGGCATGGGGGTGGCCCGTGGGTGGCGCTTGCGGCCACCCGATGCACTTCACCATACCCCTGGGGGGTATCAAGTCAAGTCGGTCCCACACTTGCGCCGGATACCACCGGGGGGTATACATGACTCACAACCGAATACCCCCCGAGGGTATCGGCCACAAGAACCGATCGAGGAGGAAGCCATGGGCTCCTGCTGCACCCCCGACAACAGCTGCTCGACCACGGAGACCACCGCCGTCGCGGTCGCCGACAGCACCGTCACCGTCTACGCCGTCTCCGGCATGACCTGCGGCCACTGCAAGTCCGCGATCACCAAGTCCGTCAGCGCCCTCGACGGCGTCATCTCCGTCGACGTCGACGTCGACGGCGGCCTGGTGACCGTGACCACCGGCGGCGAGCCCGACGACGCCGCGATCACCGCGGCCGTCGACGACGCGGGCTACGAGCTGACCGGCCGGGCCTGATCCGCCGCCGGGCAGACCGACACCCCACCGGCGTCCCCCGTCCCGGTACCCGACGGTCCGCCCGGCAGGCGGACGGCCGCCCGCACCACCCCGGCCGCCGGGGCCCGACCTCCCCCAAGCTCTCGGCTTCGCTCGAGCAGGGGGTACACCCACGCCCGGGCCCCGGCCCCCGAACCCCGCTACACCGAGGAGCAGGAAATGACCACGACCACTCCGGGCACCGCCCAGGTCGAGCTCGCCATCGGCGGCATGACCTGCGCCTCGTGCGCGGCCCGCATCGAGAAGAAGCTGAACCGCATGGACGGGGTCGAGGCCACCGTCAACTACGCCACCGAGAAGGCGAAGGTCACCTTCGACGCCGACATCGACGTCGCCGACCTGATCGCCACCGTCGAGGCCACCGGCTACACCGCCCAGGAGCCGCAGCCCGAGCGCCCGGCCGCCGACGGCGGGTCCGAGGGCCCCTCCGACGAGGAGAAGGCCGACGAGGAGCTGCGGCCCCTCAAGCAGCGGCTGATCACCGCCGTCTCGCTCGCCGTGCCCGTCATCGCGATGGCGATGGTCCCGGCGCTGCAGATCGAGTACTGGCAGTGGCTGAGCCTCACGCTCGCCGCCCCGGTCGTCGTCTACGCCGCCTGGCCCTTCCACAAGGCCGCCTGGACCAACGCCAGGCACGGCGCGGCCACCATGGACACCCTGATCTCGGTCGGCACGATCGCCGCGTTCCTCTGGTCGCTGTGGGCTCTGTTCTTCGGGACCGCCGGTACGCCGGGCATGACGCACCCCTTCGAGTTCACGATCGCCCGCACCGACGGCGCCGGGAACATCTACCTGGAGGCCGCGGCCGGCGTCACCGCCTTCATCCTGGCCGGCCGGTACTTCGAGGCCCGCTCGAAGCGCAAGGCGGGCGCCGCGCTCAAGGCGCTGATGCAGCTGGGCGCGAAGGAGGTGACCGTCCTCAAGGACGGCCGCGAGGTCACCGTACCCACCGCCGAACTCCAGGTCGGGGACCGCTTCCTGGTCCGCCCGGGCGAGAAGATCGCCACCGACGGCACCGTCGTCGAGGGCTCCTCCGCCGTCGACGCCTCGATGCTGACCGGCGAGTCCGTGCCCGTCGAGGTCTCCGTCGGCGACTCCGTCACCGGCGCCACCCTGAACGCCGGCGGCCGCCTCGTCGTCGAGGCCACCCGCGTCGGCTCCGACACCCAGCTCGCCCGCATGGCGAAGCTCGTCGAGGACGCCCAGAACGGCAAGGCCGCCGCCCAGCGCCTCGCCGACAAGATCTCGGCCGTGTTCGTGCCGATCGTCATCGCCCTCGCGCTCGGCACCCTCGGCTTCTGGCTCGGCACGGGACAGGGCCTCACCGCCGCCTTCACCGCCGCCGTCGCCGTCCTGATCATCGCCTGCCCCTGCGCCCTCGGCCTGGCCACCCCGACCGCCCTCATGGTCGGCACCGGCCGCGGCGCCCAGCTCGGCATCCTCATCAAGGGCCCCGAGGTCCTGGAGACCACCCGCAAGGTCGACACGATCGTCCTCGACAAGACCGGCACCGTCACCACCGGCCGGATGACCCTCATCAAGGTCCACACCGCCGAAGGCGTCGACGAGACCGACGTCCTGCGCCTCGCCGGCGCCCTGGAGCACTCCTCCGAGCACCCCATCGCCCAGGCCGTCGCCACCGGCGCCGCCGCCAAGGTCGGCACCCTGCCCACCCCCGAGGACTTCGTGAACGTCCCCGGCCTCGGTGTCCAGGGCATCGTCGAGGGCCACGCCGTCCTCGTCGGCCGCGAGAAGCTCCTGGAGGAGTGGGCCATGGCCCTCCCGGCCGGGCTCAAGTCCGCGAAGGACGAGGCCGAGCAGGCCGGCAAGACCGCCATCGCGGTCGCCTGGGACGGCAAGGCGCGCGCGGTCCTGGAGGTCGCCGACGCCATCAAGGAGACCAGCGCCGAGGCCATCAGGCGGCTCCGCGCGCTCGGTCTCACCCCGATCCTGCTCACCGGTGACAACAAGGCGGTCGCCGAGTCCGTCGCCGCCGAGGTCGGCATCGACGAGGTCATCGCCGAGGTCATGCCGCAGGACAAGGTCGACGTCGTCAAGCGCCTTCAGGGCGAGGGGCGTTCGGTCGCCATGGTCGGCGACGGTGTCAACGACGCCGCCGCGCTCGCCCAGGCCGACCTGGGTCTGGCGATGGGCACCGGCACGGACGCCGCGATCGAGGCCGGCGACCTGACCCTCGTACGGGGCGACCTGCGGGCCGCGGCCGACGCGATCCGGCTCTCCCGCAAGACCCTCGGCACCATCCGCTCGAACCTCTTCTGGGCCTTCGCCTACAACGTGGCCGCCCTGCCCCTCGCGGCGGCCGGACTGCTCAACCCGATGATCGCGGGCGCGGCCATGGCCTTCTCCTCGGTCTTCGTGGTCGGCAACAGCCTCCGCCTGCGGGGCTTCCAGGCCGCCGACCGCTGACGAACTCCCTTCCGCGCCTATCACCGAGGAGCCCGCCGTGGCCGGTTACGGACAGCACAAGGAAGACATCATCAGACGCCTGAGGCGCATCGAGGGCCAGGTCAGGGGGGTGCAGCGGATGGTCGACGAGGACGTCTACTGCATCGACGTCCTCACCCAGGTCTCCGCCATCAACGCGGCCCTCCAGTCCTGCGCGGTGGCCCTCCTGGACGAGCACCTCAGCTGCTGCGTCACGGAGGCCATCGCCCAGGGCGGGGACCAGGCGAAGGTGAAGGTGGGCGAGGCGTCGAAGGCGATCGCCCGGCTGATCCGGACGTGACGACGCAGTGAAGCAGGACCTTGCAGTGTCAACCGCTCTTGCGTGAAGGGCAGTCGGCGGACAGCGTGAGACTCAGCCGAAGACAGAGGCCGAGCAGCTGGCGGAGGAGCACCAGCTCCACCGTTCCGGGCAGACCGGAGTCGCAGACCTTCGCGCAAGGGCGGTTCTTCATGAGGGTCGACATCCTGCCATCGTACCCCTGGGGGGTATACCTGGCCGGGGGAAGCGGCCCGTACGATGAGCCGCCCGAAGGGCAGGCCCTACGGGGGAGGGGATGCACGTGCGCCGGCTGGGAGAGCTGGAGGCCGAGATCATGGACCGACTGTGGGCCTGGCAGCGGCCCGCCACGGTCCGCGAGATCGTCGACGACATCAATCGGGGACGGCGGGTCGCCTACACGACGGTGATGACCGTCGCGGACATCCTGCACCGCAAGGGCTGGCTCCGCCGCGAGAAGTCCGGGCGGGCCTGGCTGTACGAGCCGGTCCGCAGCCGCGAGGAGTACACGGCGGGCCTGATGCGGGACGCCCTCGGCGACAGCCAGGACCGTCCGGCCGCCCTCCTCCGCTTCGTCGAGGTCATCTCGGACGAGGACATGGCCGCCCTCGACGCGGCCCTCCGCGCCACGAGGGCGGACCAGGGCCCACAGACGGGCGGCGGGGCGTACGCCGGGGGCGGTCCTCACCACGGCAGCACGGCCCACCCCGCGGCCGGCGCGTACGCCGGAAGCGGTCCTCACCACGGCAGCACGGCCCACCCCGCGGCCGGGGCGTACGCCGGAAGCGAGGCTCACCCCGGCAGCACGGCCCACCCCGAGGCAGGCGCGTACGCCGGAAGCGGGCCTCACCCCGGCAGCACGACCCACCCCGAGGCCGGGGCGCATCCCGGGAGCGGGGGCCGCCCCGGGTGCGAGGGCCGCCCCGGGAACGGGGCCGGCGCGTGAATCACCATCTGCTCGTGCCGCTCGGGCTCGCCCTGCTCACCGGCTTCCTCGTGCCCCTGCTGCTCGTCCGGGCCCGGTGGGCCCAGCAGGTGCCGCGGCTCGCGCTCGCCGTGTGGGCCGCCTGCGGCGCCGGCTTCGCGGCCGCGGCCGCACTGCTGCCCGCCCAGCTGGTCCTGACGGCCGAAAGCGGCCACCGCCTCGCGGACATGCTGTTCACGCTCCGGCCGCCCACGCTCGACCAGCTCCTGCACCTCGACGGGCGCGAGCGGTTCGCCTTCTCCCTCGCGCTCCTCGTCCTCTCGCTGCCCACCGCCGCGTTCGCCCGCCGCCTCGCCAGGGCCCGGCGGGTGCGGACGCGGCACGCCGGGGTGCTGCGGCTCGTCGGCCGGTACGACCCCGCGCTGCGGGCCACCGTCCTCGACGACGACCGGCCCGCCGTCTACTGCCTGCCGGGCCGCTCCCGCCGGGTCGTCGTCTCCTCCGGCGCGGTGCACACCCTCACCCCCGCCCAGCTGGCGGCGGCCCTCGCGCACGAGCGGGCGCACATCGCGGGACGGCACCACCTCCTGGTCGCGGCGGCGGAGGCCTTCGCCGCCGTCTTCCCGCGCCTCCCGCTCGCGCGCCACGGCGGGACCGCCGTACCCCTGCTGCTCGAAATGGCCGCGGACGACAGGGCCTTGCGCCGCTGCACGCGGGACGCGCTCGCGACGGCGCTGTACGCGCTGGCCTCGGGGCGGGCGCCGCGGTCGGCGTTCGCCGCGGGCGGGCCGTCGGCGGCGCTGCGCATGCGGCGCATCCTCACCCCGCACAGCGCGGGACACCCGGTGCTGCGCGGGCTCCTCACGATCGCGGCGGCCGCCCTCGCGATGGCCCCCTTGATCGTCGCCTGCTGCTCGTTCCCCCAGTAATCGTGAACACCCTTATTTACTAAGCGAATTCGTAGATTTCGCATCGGTCACAGACTACGGAATACGCCGCTATTGTGGGTACGTTGGGGCTCGGACTCGGCACGTCGAAGGGTGCAAAACCAATGCAGCTCGCTGGCGTTCGTACGGCAGCGGCCGGCGACGCGACGACGATATCCAGACTGCTTGCCGACATCATCCGGAGCAGCTATGCCGGAATACTGGACGAAATCCCGATGCGGCGGCTGATCTCGGCGCAATGCGCACTCCCCCGCATACGCGCGGAAATTGAAATTCCGGGAGGCGCGCCCGGATGGCTCGGCTGGCTGGTCGCGACGGACGCGGAGGGCACGGTCGTCGGCGTCGCGGCGGGCGGTGTGCCCGTCCCGGGCGAGGGCGAGGTGTACGCGCTCGCGGTGGAGCCGGGCTCCCGCCGCGCCGGGGTCGGTACGGCCCTGCTCGCCGCCGCGACCGAGCGGATGCGCGGCTACGGCGCCCGGGAGCAGCGGGTGGAACTCCCGGCGACGGCCGATCCGGCGCTTCCCTTCTACGCGCGCCTGGGCTTCGCGGCCCTCTCCGAGAGACGGTGGAGCAGACCGCTCTCCTGAAGCACACCGTGGCAGATCCACGCCATCGCGTGTTCACGCAGCCCGATCCGGTGGATCGGGGTTCGTTCCCCAGGTCAGGATGGGTTCAGCGGCGCGGGCCCGGCGGCACGGGTTCCTCGTCCGGACGGCATGGACCGAGCGAGCCCCTGGAGGAGCGATGCACACACCGATCGGCACTTCCCTGCCCGTCGTGCCCGCAGCGCTCGCTCCGGTCCTGCCGTCCCGATACGGCCTCGACCAGGAGCCCGGCCCCGGCGCCGGCATCCGGGTCACCGCCGACACCCTCCCGGGGCTCGAATCGGTCTCCCCCGCCGACGAGAACTCGGTCTGGCTGCACGACGCCCTGCTCGGCCCGCACAGCGCGGACATCGTCCGCTATCTCAGCCTCGCCCGCTCCACCGGCGGACCCGTCCTCGACCTCGGCTCCGGCGCCGGGCGGCTCGCCGTCCCGTTCGCCCGCCACGGCTTCGCCGTGGAAGCCGTGGACCGGGACGCCTCGGCACTGGAGCGCCTCGAAGGCTGGGCCCGCAGGATCGGTCCGCAGGTGGCCGGACTCGTCGTCACCCACCGCGCGGAGCTCACCGACCTCCGCCTCGAAGGCAGCTACCGGCTCGCGCTGCTCGCCGGCGCCATGGTCACCGCCGTGCCGCCGGACAGCCGTCCGGAGCTGCTCCGGGAGGTGGCCGCCCATCTGGAGACGGGCGGGGCGCTCGCCCTCGACTACACCGCGCACCAGCTGCCGGGGCTGATCGCGGAGCCGCGGCGGACCTGGGCCTTCCAGGTCCCGCGCTTCGACGGGATCGACGAGTGGGTGGTGGCCCGGCAGGTCTTCGACCTGCCGTCGATGAGCGAGCGGATCACGTACTACGCGGCCAGGACCGGCAAGCTCTCCTCGGAGCGGGTGGTGCTGACCACCGACAAGTGGATCGTCGACCCGGAGCGGCTCGCGGCCGAGCTGCACTCGGCGGGGCTGCACATCGAGGGCCGGCGGCGCCACCGGATCGACGAGCGGACCGAGTCCGTCCTCCTCGTCTGCAGGACGGACGACTGACCGATACGAACCTGCCCAGGTTGACGAGCAAGAGGTACGATGCCCACAAAAGTTTGAGCCGACCAGGTGGCGGGCGGAGAAGATGGCAGTCGTGGAAGAGCTGACGGGCCGCGAGGCGGTGATCCAGCGCCTGCGCGATGTCGGGCTGCGGGTCACGGGCCCGCGCCTGGAGGTCCTCACGGTGCTCGCCGCCGGCGGCCATCTCGACGTCGAGGCGATCACCACCACCGCCCGCGAGCGGCTCGGCACGCTGACCAGCCAGGCCGTGTACGAGATGCTGCGGCACTTCCAGGAGACCGGACTGGTCAGCAAGTTCGACCGGCCGGGCCTGCCCGCGGTCTTCGAGATCTCGGGACCGGCCCACCAGCACGCCCTGTGCACCTCCTGCGGCCGGGTGGAGAACGTCTCGGCGACCGCCCCCGAACCGCCCCGGGGCGCCCTGCCGCAGTGGCGGGTGGACGACGCGGAGGTCGTCTTCAAGGGTCTGTGCCCCGACTGCCGGGCGGACGCCGCCGCCTCCTGAGGCCCGGTCAACATCGTGCGTGTCGTTCGATTTTGTGGCAGGGTCTAGCGGGGCGATTCAACAGGGTCCGCGTGGATCCGAGGGGAGTCTGCTGCGCCGTGTCCAGAAACGCCGCCGTGACCCGCGCGGGTAGCGATCAGGCTCTCGCCGTCTACCAGGAACTGCGCGCCCGCCCCGAGGCCGGCTTCGACGAGGTCGCGGACCGCTTCGAGCTCTCCGCCGACGAGCGGGAGCGATGTCGCTGCGAACTCGCCTCCCTGGGTCTGACCGCCCTCCGTGATCCCTCGGAACCCGGCGTCCACACGGTCGTCGACCCCGATGTCGCCCTGCTGCGGCTGCTGCGCCGGGAGCGCGACCGGCTCCAGGACCGCCTCGCCGCGACCAGCCGCGCGCACACCGCCCTCGAAGCCCTCGCCGGACCGTTCCTCCGCGCCGGGGCCGCGCCCCGCTCCGAGGTCGAGGTGGAGATCGTCACCGACCCGCAGCGGGTGCTGCGCGAGCTGTCGGACCTGACGGACACCGTCCGCACCGCCGTCCACGTCATGCACACCGGCTCCGTACGGCGCGAGGACATGGCCGCCGAGCTGGACCGGGACCGCTCCCGGGCCGCCCGCGGGGTGCGGGTCCGCGCCATGTACAGCCGCCGGGTCGGCACCGTGCCCGAGATGACCCAGCACCTGGAGGACCGGGCGGCGCTCGGCGTGGAGCTGCGCTTCTCCCCCGTCGTCCCGATGAACATGGTCCTGGCCGACGAGAACTTCGCCCTGTTGCCTACGGACCCGCACGACCCGGACTCGCCCACCATCCTCGCCCGCGGCCCGGGCCTGGTCCGCTCGTACCTCGCGCTGTACGAGTACTGCTGGCAGGCCGCCTCCCCGTACGGCGAGGAGCCCGCGGAGGCCGGCGGCGACGGGCTCTCGGACCAGCAGCGGGCCGCGCTGCACATGCTCGCCTCCGGCATCAAGGACGAGCAGATCGCCCGCAGCCTCGGGGTCTCGCTGCGGACCGTCAGCCGGCTGCTCTCCGAGGTCATGCAGGAGCTCGGGGCGGCCAGCCGCTTCGAGGCCGGCGTCAAGGCGGCCCGGCTGGGGCTGCTCGACGGCGAGGGGCCGGAACCCGTGGCCTAGTACGAGGAGTTCGGATGTCATGGAGGACACGCGCGGCCCACGGGGGCGGCGCGGGCCGCAGGAAGTACACGACGGACTCCCGCCGAGCCGGTTGACAGGGTGAGGGCGGGGCGACTCTGAAGACGAGGGGGGTCACTTCGCCATGGTCACCGCGGGCGACGGCATCGGGGACGGCACGAGCGGCGTCCTGCCGGCCGTGTACCAGGAGTTACGGCGCCGGGGCGTCTCGGACTTCGAGGAGGTCCGCAGGGAACTCGGGCTCGCTCCGGAGGAGTACGAGCGATGTCGCCGCGAACTGCTCGCCCTGGGCCTGATCGTGCCCACGGGGCAGGTGCACGCCACCATCGCCGCCGTGCAGGACGGCAGCTGGCGGTCCGAGAACGACACGGTGGCGGCGATCGATCCGGAGATCGCGCTGCTCCGGCTCCTGGAGCGGGAGCGGGAGCGGCTGCGGGAGCACCTGGCCGAGGCGGACGAGGCGTACAGCACGCTGGAGATCCTCGCGGGCTCCTATCTGCGGGCCGAGGCGCTGACCCGGGCGGAGGCGCACGTGGAGGCGCTGACCGACTACCGCAGGATCCAGCAGGCCATCGAGGACATCACCGATGTGATGCAGGAGAGTTCGGCCTCGCTGCACCCGGGGACGCCGGGCCGGCAGAACCCGGAGCTGATGCTCGACCGGGACCGGCGGCAGCTCGCCAACGGGGTGCGGGTGCGCGCCATCTACGGCCGGCAGGAGGCCACGGACCCGCAGATGGAGAAGTTCCTCGGGCAGCGGGCCGAGCTGGGCGTGGAGATCCGGCTCGCGCCGGTGGTGCCGATGAACCTGATCATCGCCGACCAGCAGTTCGCCCTGGTGCCGATCCGGCCCGAGGAGCCGGGCGAGGGCGCGATCCTGGCGCGGGGCAGCGCGCTCGTACGGCCGTATCTGAGCCTGTACGAGCACTGCTGGCACACGGCGACGCCGTACGGGAACGAGACGGTGGCGGAGGCGGGCGGCGACGGGCTGTCGGAGCAGCAGCGGGCCGCGCTGCACATGCTGGCCTCGGGGATGAAGGACGAGCGGATCGCGCGGACGCTCGGGGTGTCGCTGCGGACGGTCAGCCGGATGATTTCGGAGCTGATGCAGGAGCTGGGGGCGACGAGCCGTTTCGAGGCGGGTGCGCGGGCCGTGCGGCTCGGCTGGCTGGACTGATTCCTTTTCGGGAACGGGATCTCCCGGGAAGCGCTGTTTCGGGAAAGCAGCGGGGCCCCGCGATCGTGGCAGCGATTGCGGGGCCCAGCGGGGAGCGTTTCCGGAATTCCTGGGGGAACTACCCGGTGATCCGGCTCAGTTGGTGGGGCTGGGGGTCGGGTCCGTCGGGGGGACCGGCCAGCCGTTGTCCTCCGCGACACCGGCGAAGGTGTGGGGGGTGACCGGGTCGCTGCCGGAGTCGACGGCGAAGGCGGCGCCGGCGGCGACCGCCGTACAGGCCACCAGCGCGACCACGAACTGGCGGACGGCGTTGCGGATACCGGAGTTCTGCTGAACGGACATGATTCCTCCAGGACTTGGAATATCAATTCCGCCTTCCGGGGCCCGTGCCGCCGGGCGTTCCCTGAAGACATCTCCATTCTGTCCCGGCCCCCGAATCGAATCCAGGGATTCTCTCTGCGTGGACCCGCCATGGCGTGGATGCGTCAATGCGCCATCAGCACAACGGAATTGACGCATCCGGAGCTCGCCATACCTTTGGTCGAACCAAAAGAGATGCTAGACTTGTGCCACGGCCTTCTCATTCCTCCAGGAGAGAGGGGCCGCCGGGGCAGGGGCGTGCCGCCGCCCCTGCCCCACCTCCCGTTCGAGCGCCCCCCGGTACACCTCGATGGTCCGGCCGGCCGACGCCCGCCAGCTCATCCCGCGCGCATGACGCACCGCCGCCGCCCCCATCGTCTCCACGGCCTCCGGATGCGCCGCGAGCCAACGCAGCCGGCGCGCGTACTCCACCGGGTCGTGACCCCGCACCAGCATCCCCGTCACACCGTCCCACACCGCCGTCGGCAGCCCGCCGACCGCCGCCGCGAGCACCGGCGTCCCGCAGGCCTGCGCCTCCAGCGCCACCAGACCGAAGGACTCGCTGCGCGAAGGCACCACGAGGACGTCCGCCGCCCGGTACCAGTCCGCGAGCCGCTCCTGCGGCACGGGAGGGCAGGACCGCAGCACATCGGTGACCCCCAGCTCCTCCGCGAGCCGCCGGGCCGAACCCCGCTCCGTCGCCCCCGAGTGACCGCCCACCACCGGCACCAGGAGCCGGCGGCGCAGCTCCGGCGCCTCCCGCAGCAGCTCCGCGACCGCCCGTACGAGCACGTCCGGACCCTTCAGGGGCTGGATGCGGCCGGCGTACAGCGGCACGAACGCGTCCGCCGGAAGCCCGAGCCGGGCCCGCGCCGCCGCCCGCCCGTCCCCCGGACGAAACGTGCGCAGGTCGACCCCGGGCCGTACGACCTCGGTCCGCGCCCCCTCCGCCCCGTACAGCGAACGCAGCGCCTCCGCCTCGTCGGCCGTGTTCGCGATCAGCCGGTCCGCGCTGCCCACCACCTGGTGCTCGCCCCGGACCCGGAGCTCCGGCTCGGGGGTGTCGCCCTCGGCGAGCGAGGCGTTCTTCACCCGGGCCAGGGTGTGCGCGGTGTGCACGAGCGGTATCCGCCAGCCCACCGAGGCGATCCGGCCCGCCTGCCCGGAGAGCCAGTAGTGCGAGTGGACCAGGTCGTAGCGCCGCTCCTCCTTGAGCAGGGCCAGCGAGAACGGCACCACCAGGTCGGGCATGGCCTCCTTGGGCAGCGCCCGGCGCGGCCCGGCGTGGAGATGACGCACCCGGACGCCCGGGGCCAGCTCGACGAGCGGGGGCGCGCCCTCGCCCCGGCAGCGGGTGAACAGGTCGACCTCGGCGCCCTGTTCGGCGAGGGCGCGGGAGAGCTCGACCATGTAGACGTTCATGCCGCCGGCGTCCCCCGTCCCGGGCTGGTGGAGCGGGGAGGTGTGGACGCTGAGCATGGCGACGCGCAGGGACACGTGGGGCTCCTGTGAGAGGGAGGTGGGGGACCACGTGTCCCTGCGCGTCGCGCGCGCGGTCACGCGGCAGGGGCATTCCTACGTAAGTACTTAGTTGCTTAGTAGTACGGGGCGGGAACGCGCGGGTCAGAATCCGAAGACCGGACCCGAGGGCGGCGCCAGTCTGGTCCCCGGCAGCGGTCCCGTCAGGGCCTGCCAGTCGACCGGGCGCCCCGGCTCCACCCGCAGCGCCGAGGCGAGCCGGTCGGCTCCCTCCGGCATCACCGGCCGCGACCACGCCGCCAGGCCGGAGGCCACCGCCAACTGGGCGGCGAGGGCCGGGAGATGACGGCAGGAGGTGCTGGGGCGGCACCGCTCGTGGGCGTTGACGTGACCGAAGTCGGCCACCGAGCGGACCATCTCGTCGAGGACGGCGACCGCCCGGCGCGGGTCGAAGGCGTCGGGGCCGTACGCCTCGCGCAGGTCGTCCACGCCCCGGTGCAGCCGCCGCTCCAGGATCTCCCAGCCGGTGCCGCCGGGCAGCGCCTGCGGGGCGAGGCCGCCGCACTCCTCCCGCACGGCCGAGAAGAGCCGGGACAGCCAGCTGTTCCAGTTCTCGTCCAGCTCACGCCGGGCGGCCGCGAGCCGCTCCCGCTGGAAGACCGTGCGGCGGCCCAGCGGGCGGGCCTGGAGGACATGGCGGCGCAGGGTGTCGGAGCCGTACTCGGTGAGCAGGTCGAGCGCCCAGACGTTGCCCTCCTGGACGCCCTCCTCGATGACGTACGACTCGTTGACGTTGAAGTCCTGCGGCAGCTTGATGTCCTGCGCGAGCAGCAGCACCGGCAGCAGCACGGCGTGGCAGAAGGCGTGCCCGAAACCGCAGAAGTGGATCGCGCGGCGGGGCAGCGGGCCCTTCGGGTCATGGCCGAAGAGATGCATCGCGGCCGCCTCGAAGCAGCCGTCGATCCGGTGCTCGGGGAAGCCCTCCACCGGCACGTCCAGACCCCACTCGGCGGGGTGGCCGACCGCGATGTCCGGCAGCCCGTCCTCGACGAGCGACTCGCACAGCGCGGCGAGCCGCGGCGGCAGGCCGGCGGTGGCCCAGTAGTCGGCGAGCGTGTCCCGGAACGGCTCCAGGGGCACGTACAGGCGACGGCAGCGGCGGGCGACCGCGGGGGTGTCGCAGAGCGCGCAGCGCGCCGAGATCAGGTCGCCGCCGTCGTTCGGCCGGGCGCACTCGTGGCACATCCCGCCGTCGCTGGCCGCGCCGCAGTGCGGGCAGGTGCCGGTGGCGTGCGCCCCGTGCAGCCAGCGGTCGCACGGCTCGCAGTACGGCAGCAGCCGGGTCCGGGGAGCGATGACGCCCTGCGCGTACAGCTTCGCGAAGAGGTCCTGCACCCAGCGGCCGTACCCCTTGTCGCGGCGCGGGCGCACGATGTGGTCGAACTCCACGCCCGAACGCAGCCAGTCGGCGGTGATCGCGGCCCGGTAGCCCTCCGCGACCTCCTCGGGCTTGCGGTGGTGGCGCAGCGCCCGGACCTCGACGGAGCTGGCGTGGTCGGCGGTGCCGGTGGTGAACCGGACCGCCTCTCCGTCGGCGCGCAGATAGCGGGTGAGGACGTCGGCGGCGACGTACGGCCCCGCGAGGTGGCCGATGTGGAGTTCGCCGTGGGTGGCGGGAGGGGTCGCGGTGATCCAGACAGGGGTGCTCATGGGACCTCCTTGACGCGGTGGTTCTCGGGTGATCGGCGGGGCGGTCAGCGGGGCTCGAAGTGGAAGGACCGGATGAAGCAGTCACGGGGCTGCTCGACGGCGTAGACGATGCACTCGAAAAGGGCCTGCGTGGTGAGTTTCTCGTCGGGCGCTATTCCGTCGGGATTCGATCCGTCCCATTCCGCGAAGCGCGGGTCCGAGGTGGAGAAATCGGGCGGGAAGAGGGAGAAGACGCGGACACCGGAGGGCCGCAGCCGGCGCGACAGGATGTCGGCGAAACCGGCCTGCGCGCTCTTCGCCGCCCAGAAGGCCTCGTGGGCGGCGCCGGCGGTCGCGGCGGAGGCGCCCTCGGCGTCGCGGACGGCGACCATGTTCACGATGTCGGGCCGCAGCGAGCCGCGCAGCAGCGGCAGGAAGTGCTTCACCATGAGGACCGTGCCGCCGGCCGTCGACTCGATCGTCTCCACGATCTCGGCGTCGCTGGCCGCCTCCAGGTCCATGCCGTCGAGCCAGCGGGCGCCGTTGTTGACCAACAGGTCGACGCGGTCGGTGCGTTCGCCGACCCGGGCCGCGAACTCGCGGATCTCGGCGGGCCGGCTCAGGTCGCAGCCGAAGGCGTGGATGCGGTCACGGGCCGAGCCCATCACCTCCGTACGGGTCCGCTCGGCGGCCTCGACGGTCCGCGCCGACACGTAGACCTCGGCGCCGAGATGCGCGAATCCGACGGCGAGCGCGCGACCGAAATAGCGGGACGCCCCGGTCACGACGACACGCAGATTCTCGAATTTCATGTGTGTCTGCTCTCCCCACGTCCCCACGGATACCGATGGCCGGTCCATTTCAGCGTGGCAGAGGCAGGGGGGTGCGGGCCTGGTGAAAGGGGTGCGCATTCACGCCGTTGCGTGGATACGCCACGGCAGCTCAAGGCTTTCGAGCACGACGGCGCGCTTGTGGTGGACGCGGACGCGGTCGGGTGCGGCGGAGACGGTGACGGTGCCCGTGGGGGTGCGGACGGGCCCGCACGCGGGAGGCACGACGGTCCCGTCGATCGCGCCGGCGGCGGCGAGGGCGGCGGCACCGGTGAGCGCGAGCCGGGGATGCCAGCCGCCGACGGTGAGGGCCCGGACGGAGAGCCCGGCGGGGGTCTCCGTGAACGCGGCGATCTTGGGGAGGGCGGAGGTGGGCGGGTGGCCGAGGAGCCGGGCGGCCTGCGCGCGCAGCGCGAGGAGCCGGCCGTACGCGTCCCCTTCCGGCAGGTGCCGTTCGTCGACGAAGACGTACGGATTTCCGTACCGCACGAGGGAGACGGGCACGCCGCCGTCGAGGACGTCGACGGGACGTCCGGTGGGGAGGGCGCCGGAGGCGGTGGGGGCGGTGAGGAAGCTGAGCGTGTAGGCGTCGCCGTCGGGTTCCCGCTCGCACAGGACGGTGTCGCCGGTGGTCACGGAACGGACGGTGACGGGCCCGGGGCGCCCGTCGGCGACGACGCACGCGAGCAGCGAGTGCCCGCACCCGGCCCGGAAGTCGAAGGAACCGTCGGGGAGGGCCTGGACGAAGCGGTAGTGGAGGGTACGGGGGTCGAAGAGAGCGATCTTGCGGAGGCGGGGGTAGGGGGTGCGGGCGAGAGCCCGGAGCAGAGGCCTCAACTCGGCACCCACCGCCAGGGCGCCCGGGGGGAGTTGGTCGAGGCGCAGAACAAGGGTGGGCCCGGGCGCATCAAGAGCCCGCACAACAGTGCCCACCCCGTTGTGGGCAGGCGTTCCGCAAGGGGCGATGGGGGTCCCCCCTGCGCGAGCGGAGCCGAGAGCTTGGGGGAGGGTGGGCACAACGGACGGCGCCCTTGCCGGCGCCAGAGGCTCCCGCACCGGAACCCGCGCCCCTGGCGGCGGCGCACACGTGGTGCGGGCCGGGGCGCGGAACGCGGAGGCGCCGCCAGGGGCGCCGTCCCGTGTGCCCACCCGTCCCGCCCCAGCGGGACGATTGCCCACACGGGGGTGGGCGGGTTCAGGCCGCACAGCCCACCGGGATTCGCATGCCCTGCACGACCTCCGTCCAGAGTTCGTGGACGGCGAGGGACCACAGCGTCAGGGCCGCCTGCGGCGTCGGGTGCTCCAGGTGCCGGGCCAGGAGCTTCGCGGCCCGGTCCGCCCGGATCTTGCCGCCGAGGACGAGCCGCGCCGGCGAGAGCATCTCGCGGACCAGTTCCAGCAAGGGCCCCCCGGGGGCGAGCATCGCCGCGACGGGCAGCGTGAAGGGCTGCTTGGGGCGCCGGAGCACCGACGCCGGCAGCAGCTCCGCCCCCGCCTCGTACAGCGCCCGCTTCCCCGTCCGCGCCCCCACCGGCAGGGACCTGGCGTGGGTGACGACCGACGGCTGACAGAACGGCAGTCGCGCCTCCACCGCCCACGCCATGGACAGGTGGTCCAGCCGCCGCAGGTGGTACGCCGGCAGCCGCCACCGCGTCTCGAAGGCGGTCATCGCGGTGATCCGGTCGGCGCCCACGGCCTCCGCCGAGCGGAGCTCCTGCTCGATGCGGTCGGCGGCGGAGCCCTGGTCGGCGATGAACGCGCGGTAGTTGGCGGTGTAGAGGTGCTCGCGCAGGAGCCTCGGCGCGGCCGACAGCGCGTCCGTGTAGGCGGCGGCCCATTCGGGTCCCGCCGTCAGCGCCGCCCGCATCCGGTCGTATCCGCCGAAGAGCTCGTCGGCGCCGTCGCCGGCGAGCGCGACGGTGAAGCCGTTCTCTCGGACGGCGCGGAAGAGGGCGTACGTGGAGAGGGTGATCGGGTCGGCGTTGGGCTGGCCGAGGTGGCGGACGGTGCGGGTGAGGAGCGAGCCGAGTTCGTCGGGGTCGACGGCGACCTCGTGGTGGACGGTCCGGGCGCGGCGGGCGACGGCGCGGGCGTACGCGGCTTCGGAGTCGGGCCACCGGCCCCGGTAGGTGAGGTGGAAGGTGTGCAGCGGCGGCGCGTCGGTCTCGCGGGCGTGCTCGGCGGCGAGGGCGGTGACGAGCCCGGAGTCGAGGCCGCCGCTGGTGACGGCGCAGACGGGCACCTCGGCCCGGGCGAGCCGGCGCACCTCGTGCCGCAGGACGTCCTGGGTGTCGCCGGCGGGCTTCGCGCGGTACGGGCCCCGGCGGCGGACGACGGGTGCGGCGCCCGGCCGTACGAGGGCGGTGGCACCGGGCGGCAGGGCGTCGACGCCGTCGAGGGCGGTGTGCGTGGAGAAGGAGGTGCGGGTCGCGAGGAGGGTGTCGAGGGCGTCCTCGCGCGGGGAGATCCGTACCCCTTCGAAGGCGAGGAGCGCGGGGATCTCGGAGGCGAAGCGGGTGGACCCGTCGTAGGGGTCGTGGTGCAGGTGGAGCGGCTTCATGCCCATGTCGTCGACGGCGAGGACGAGTTGGGTGGAGCCGGGCCGCAGGTCGAGGAGGGCGACGGCGAACATGCCGTCGAGGTGTTCGGCGAAGGCGGGCCCGTACTCGGCGTAGAGCGCGGGGAGCACGGTGCCGTCGCAGCGGTCGGGGAAGCGGTGGCCTCGGGCGGCGAGGGTGCGGCGGAGCTCGGCGTGGTTGTAGATCTCGCCGTTGAGCACGGCGAGGATGCCGGGCAGGTGGGGCAGCCGGTAGGGCTGCTGTCCGCCGCGGGGGTCGGTGACGGCGAGCCGGTCGCAGCCGAGCGACCAGCCGGGGCCGCTGAGCACCTGGTGCTCGTCGGGGCCGCCGTGGCGCTGGCGGGCGGAGACCGCCGCGAGCTGGGCCGGCTCGGGGCGGTCCGCCCCGGCGGCGAAGGAGCCGAGGATCCTGCACATTGCGGTCACCCTCCAAGCACGTCACGAAACCCGTTTCTCCCAATGATTTGAATCTACCAAGTTTTTGAATGGCGCGTAAGTGCCATGTCCTGTTCACGCCACGAGTTGGCCTTGCGACGCCCCCGCCACCCCAACAGGCTGGCCCCATGGAGGACTTCAACCGGACGGCCCCCGAGTCCCTGCTGGTCGTGGCCGCGCACCCGGACGACATCGAGTTCTGCGTCAGCGGCACCGTCATGCAGTGGATCGAGCGCGGCACCCGCGTCACGTACTGCATCGTCACGGACGGCGGCGCCGGCGGTTACGACGAAGCGCTCCCCCGCCAGGCCATGGCGGACCTGCGCCGCGCCGAACAGGTCCACTCCGCCAAGCTCAGCGGCGTGGCCGACGTGCGTTTCCTCGGCTACCCCGACAGCTTCGTGGAGCCCTCGGTGGAGCTCCGCCGCGACCTGTGCCGGGTCATCCGCGAAGTACGCCCGCAGCGCGCAATCATCCCGTCGCCCGAGATCAACTGGGCCCGCGTCGCCGACCTCCACCCCGACCACCGCGCGGTCGGCGACGCCTGCCTGCGCGCGGTCTACCCCGAGGCCCGCAACCCCTTCGCGCACGCGGAACTCCTCAAGGAGGAGGGCCTGGAGCCGTGGACCGTCCACGAGCTGTGGCTGATGACCGGGCCGACCCCCAACCAGTACGTCGACGTCACCTCCGTCTTCGACCGCAAGGTGGAGGCCCTGCGCATCCACACCTCGCAGACGGCCCACTTCGACGACCTGGCGGGCCTCCTGCGCACCTGGCTCGGCGAACACGCGACGGCCGGCGGCCTGCCCCCGGGCCGCATGGCGGAGGCCTTCCAGATCGTGCACATCGACTGAGGCGCCGACGGGGCTTCCCCCTTGTGGCCTCATGGGGCGAGTGGGACCGTGTGACGCCTCGACTGCCTTTACTCCGGGGGGAGTTCACTCGATGACGATCGAGCGTACGAGCACGCAGAAGGCCCTGATGGACGAGCACGGCCTGGCCTGGCCGAAGGCGGACGAGGGCGCCGCCTCCCGGACGCAGGCCAGCCTGCGCACCTTCCAGGAGAACCTCTCCGACGACAGGGCGGACGCGGCGAAGGCCGTACAGCGGCTGCTGTCCAGCGGACACGGCGAGGCGATGACCGCACTCGCCGAGCACTGGGCCCGCGTCAACAGCCACTTCACCGTCACGGCCGAGGCCGCCGGCAAGATCGCCGCCGAAATCCTGAACTGCGGCGACGAGATCGCCGTGCACAAGGACATGGCCCTGGGGGTTGTCGAGCGGATCGCCCCCGGCCTTCCGGCCCCCGTCGTCACGCCCGGAGGCATCCGGCCGCCCCTGGACGTGGCACAGCAGGGCGTCGTCCAGGCCGCCCGCGCGGAACTGGGGTCCATCGAGCAGGCGGCCTTCACGGAAACCGGGTTTCGGCTGACCGCCGCGCGCACCGACCCCGGTGTCGCGGGCCTTCCGAACATCGCGGCCGACCTGTCCGGCAGCGGCGCCGTCGGCGGCGTGGCCCCGGGCATCGCGGGCGGCGGCGTGGCCCCGGGCATCGCGGGCGGCGCGGGAGTGGCCGGCGGCGGGGGTTCCGGCATCGGTCCCCGCGTCGTCGGCGGAGGCATCGCCGGCGGCGCCGGTGCGATCGGCGCCGGACAGCACGCCCCGGACCTGCCTCCCGACCGGCTCATGGAGCACGGCGGCCCGATGGTCGGCACCCCGCAGAGCTTCCGCATCGACTTCTGGGAGCACAAGCGGGCGGCCAACCGCCTCGCGGAGATCGCCGACCAGATCGCCGGCAGGACCACGACGTCCCTCGCCCGTGCCATGTACGACCTCGAAGAGCTCCAGAGGAGCGGCTCGCTCGGCGCCTCGGTCGGGGACGGGTTCGCCCCGCTCCTCGACGATCTCGATCTCGCGGCCCGCGCCCTCGGCCATCACCTGAACGGCCCTCTGCGCGAGGCGGTCCGCGCCGCCGGGGAGGACCAGGAGCGGACGGACGACGACAACAAGAAGCGGTTCGGCTGGATGGGCTAGCCGGGGAGCGCTCGGGTCCGGACCGGCTGCCGGCCTGGCCTGATCCCACAGGACTCGAAACAGGCTGTTACGTCGCGCGCACACGCCGTAGAAAAAGGGCTGCCATATGCCATCGGCCGTTTCGGATCCAAGGAGCCCACCATGACCCGCTTCCGCACCACCACCATGGCCCTCGCCGGCGCCGCCGCGATGTTCGCCCTCAGCACGGCGCCGGCCCAGGCGGCCCCCGGTGACGTGACGACCACGTGCGCGAGCACCGCCACCCCGTACGGCTACGTCGATGTGAGCTGGGGTTACAGCGCCAGCTGCGGCACCCAGAACTTCGACCCGAACATCAAGCAGATCAAGCAGCTCACCGGCCTGCCCATAGGCACCGTCGTCCAGGCCTGCGGGTCCACGTACTACCCCGCCGGCTGGACCGCGACCAGCTCCTACTACAGCAGCTCCTGCGTCGCGTGGCCGAACTCCGGCTTCAACAACAACGCCTGGACCCTCAAGCGCGTCTCCTGATCGCACCGTCCGGGGCCCGCCTCCACGCGGCGGGCCCCGGTTCGCGTACGGGGGCAGGGCTCAGCAGGCTCCGAGGTCCTGCCAGACGCCCCACTCACCCGTGGTGCCGGGCTCCTCGCCGGTCGTCCACCACTTGGCCTTCCAGGTGTGGCCCTTGTGGGAGACCTGCTGGCCGCCCGTGTAGACGGCGGAGGAGACCCACGGCGTCGCCGTGCACTGGGTGGCGCCGCCGGTGACGGTCAGGGCGAGGACCGCGGCGTGACCCGCCGAGGGGCCCGCTCCGTTGACCACGATCTGGTACGTGCCGGAGACCGTGCCCGCGGTGGTGTTCAGGGTGAGGGTCGACGAGCCCCCGGCCGTCACCGAGGCGGGGCTGAGCGTGGCCGTGACCCCGGCGGGCAGGCCGCCGACCGTGAGGTTCACCGTCTGCGCCGCGCCGGCGGTGACGGCGGTCTTCACCGTGGCGGAGGCGGACGCGCCGGCGGTGACGGTGACGGCGGCCGGGGTGGTGGTCACCGAGAAGTCGTCGGCCGGGGCCGTCGTCCCGCTGGTGAAGGGCGCGAAGACGTGCGAGAAGTCCCAGGTGTTCTGCTGGATCCCGGAGCAGCCGTCGGCGGCGGCACCGCCGGCGCAGCTGCCGTTGTCGCGCTGGAGCGCCCAGAACGACAGGGTGTTGATGCCCTTGGAGACCGCCCAGTCGTAGACCGTACGGGCGTTGGCGAGGGTGAAGGTCTCGGCCGGGCCGAAGTCGTCGACGCCGATCATCTCGATGATGCCGACCATGCCCCAGAGCTGGGCTGCCGTCTTCGTCGGGTAGAGCTTGGCGAGCTGGTCGTACAGGCCCTGGGCGGCGGTCTTGGTGTCCGCGGCCATGTCGTGGGCGGCGTTGTCGTAGTAGTCGAAGGTCATGAGGTTGACGACGTCGACGCGGGCGCCGTTGGTGACGGCGTTCTTGAGCACGGCGAGGCCACTGGCGGCGAGGCCGTGGGTGGTCGTCGGGAGGGTGTACGAGATCTGGATCTGGCGGCCGTTGGCGGCGGCCCAGTCCTGGACGAGCTTGATGGCCTTGTTGCGGCGGTCGATGCCGGCGGTGTCGTCGAGGGAGTCGACCTCGATGTCCATGTCGAGCCGGGTGACGTCGTAGGTCGTGATGACCTTCTCGTACACGGCGGCGATCTGGCTGACGTCGGTGCAGCTGTCGGCGATCTCGGTGCCGGTGGTGTCGGCCGTGTAGCCGCCGAAGGAGGGGATGACGTCGCCGCCGCGGGACCGCATGGTCGCGATGTCGGCACCGAACGAGGACTGGGCGACGGGGAGTCCGGTGTCACCGTTCCAGTACGCGGTGCAGGAGCCCTTGGTGGCGGTCTGGAGGAACGCCATCGTGAGGTGCTTGGCGCCCGACTGGGCGCTGAGGGCGGCGGGGCTCTCGCCGGTCCAGGACTCGAAGTAGGGGGCGAAGACCCGGGCGGGGAGCGGGGTCGCGGCCTGGGCGGGGGTGGTGGCGACGGCGCCGAGGCCGAGGGCGGCCACGGCGGTCACGGCGGCGGTGAGGGCCGAACGGAGCGAACGTACGCGTCGTCTCATGGCGATCCCATGTCTGTGGGGGAGGGTGCGGGGCGTGCGTCAACGCCGTTGTGACGCACGACTGTTGGGATACGAAATAACCCCCGCAACCATGAGCACGTCAATGGCCTGGACCAAACTTGGACTAGACCAATTGCGCGGTTCGATGCGTGGTGCATCCAGCGAGTGCGGGCGGACGCTGGAGCGATGCGCGCGGGCGGCCGGATTGGTCCAGGGAGCCAGGCCCGACGCCCCTCGCGCCCCGGAAGTGGTTCCTCCGCGGACCGGCCGGGTACGTGGCGTACATGTCAAAGGGCTGGCGCTGGTTACTCCTGGCCGCATTCGTCGTCTGGACCGTCCTCGCGCTCCAGTGGACGGACCTCGGCTGCGACTACCCCGAGGCCTACCTCGCGGTGATCCGCTTCGGCACACCGGAGGGCCTGGAGTTCCTGCCGGCCTGCGCGGGCTAGGGAGCGAGGGAGCACGCGTGCCGCGCTCCCCGCCCGGATTCATGGCCCTAGCGTCGGGACCGGCTCCAGAAGCCCCCGCCGCCGCCCGGGCGGGGCTCCATGGACCAGGCCCCGTCCGCCTCGACGACGAGGAGCCGCGGCCCCCGCGTCAGGTCGCCCTTCCCGCGGCCCCGGTCGCGCCGGCTGAACCGGTACTCCCAGTGGCCGCCCTTCCGGTGCGCCGCGACGCCGAAGTAGCCCTCCTTGTCCTCGTCGCCCTCGAACCGGAACCTGACACCCGTCTCGTCACCGGTGTACGCCAGGACGTCCGGCCCGTACCCCTCCACCGGCCCGTCGAAGGCACGCAGCGTCGACACCGGCCGGAGCCTGATCATCCACCGGCCGCGCGTGTCCACCCGCAGCCTGAGGGGGGACTGACCGTCGTGGTGCAGGACGCCCACCCCGCGCAGGTCGTCCATGCTGCTCCGCATGACCTGCCGCCACCGGCGCCTGCGGATGGTCAGCGTGACGACGTCCAGGTACCCGCCGCCCTTCTTCAGCACGTCGACGGCGACGAAGCCACGGGGGAGGGTGAGGCCGGTCTCGACGTCCTCCTTCCCCTCCCCCTGGAATTCGACGTACGGGAACTCCGGGCCGAATTCGGCGGGGAGGGCGTTGAGGCGGGCCGGCGCGGCAGGCTGCTGGGCAGCGCCGGAGTACGGAACGGGAGCACCGCTCTTCTCGGCGGCGACGGCGACGGCGACGGGGGCGGGGGCGGGGGCGGGGGCCGCCGGGGCGGGAGCTGCGGGTGCGGGGGCTGCCGATGCGGCTGCGATTGCGCCCGGCACAGGCTCGGCGACGACCCGCGCGGGCACCTCCTCCACCACCGGCTCGTCCTCGCCCTCTTCCTCCTCCGACGCCGAGAAGCCGAAGTCCGTCGCGAGGGCCGGCAGCCCCGAGTCGTACCCCTGCCCCACCACGCGGAACTTCCACCCCCCGTTCCTGCGGTAGAACTCACCCAGCAGGATCGCGGTCTCCGTCGTCGCGTCCTCGACCGCGTACAGCGCCAGCTGCGCCCCGGTCGTCGCGCTCACCGCCCGTACGTACAGGCCCTCGACCTCGCCGAACGTCCCGCCGTCGCAGGACGCCGCCACCACGACCCGCTCCACGGACTCCTCGACCCGGCCGGGGTCGATCTCCAGCCAGTCGGCGACGACCCCGTCCTCGCCCTGGGCCTCCCCCAGGAGCCGTACACCGCTCCCGGCGTGCTCGGGCTGGTTGTAGAAGACCAGGTCCGCCCGGTCCCTGACCCTGCCGTCCGCGTCGACGAGCAGCGCGGCCGCGTCGACCTTCGGCGCTTCCGCCCCGCCGGACCGGCGGACGACGGCGACCCGCATCGGTTCGCCGCTGAGCGGAAGGTTTCCCCCCTTGATGATCTGCGTCATGCCCGCATCCTGGCAGCGCCACGGATCTTTCGTCCCGCCGACCGATGAGTTTTCGAACGGCCCCCGGTCATAGTGGGTGACAGCAAGCACGAGACCCGTGGGAGACCTTCAGATGCGCACCCTGATCAGCACCGCCTTCGTCTCGCTCGACGGCGTCGTCGAGGCCCCCGGCGGCGAGCCCGGCTACCGCAACTCCGGCTGGACCTTCAAGAACGTCGAGTTCCTCCCCGAGGCCTTCGAGATCAAGGGCCGCGAGCAGAAGGAAGCCGCCGCGATGCTCCTGGGCCGGACCAGCTACGAGGCCTTCAGCCCCGTCTGGCCGGACATGGAGGAGTTCGCCGACTACAAGGTGATGCCGAAGTACGTCGTCTCCACCACGCTCACCGAGGACGACCTCGTCGACAACTGGGGCGACACCACGATCCTCCGCTCCCTCGACGAGGTCGCGGCCCTGAAGGAGACCGAGGGCGGCCCGATCATCGTCCACGGCAGCGCCTCCCTCAACCAGGCCCTCTCCGACGCGGGCCTGATCGACCGCTACCACCTGCTCGTCTTCCCCCTCCTGCTCGGCGCCGGCAAGCGTCTCTTCAGCACCACGGACAAGGACACGCAGCAGCTGAAGCTCGTCGAGTACGAGGCGTACGCCAACGGCGTCCAGAAGCAGGTCTTCGACGTCGTCCGCTGACGCCCGGCGCGCAGCCCGCACCAGACGGTCCTGCCGTACGGCCCCTGCTCCAGGGGCCCAGCGCGCCGCAGCGCGACCACCTCGTTGCCGAGGCGCCGGCCGTGCGGCGCGTCAGAGTACGGTCAGCCGGTCCACCAGCAGTTCCGTTCTCCGTTCGGCGTACTCCGGCGGCAGCCGTCCCGCGCGGGTCAGGGTCGCGAGGCCGTGCAGGGACGCCCAGAAGGTCTCGGTGAACACTCCCGGGTCGACGTCGTCCCCGGCAACCTCGCCCAGGCTCTCGAGCAGCGCGGCGAAGGCGTCCTTCAGCGGCTCCGGGGTGTCCTCCCGCGCGAACGCCAGGCCGCCGTCGAGCTGGAACATCGCGTCGTAGACCGCCGGGTTGCCCGCGGCGAAGTCGAGGTAGGCGCGGGCGAGGGCGGCGCCCCGGGCGCGCGGGCCGTCCGCGGCGGCGGTCGCGTCCCGCACCGCCGCTGCCATCTCGGCGGCGCCCTGGAGGGCGACCGCGCCGATGATCTCGCGCTTGCCGCGGAAGTGGCTGTAGAGGACGGGCTGGCTGTACTCGATGCGCTCGGCGAGCCGGCGGGTGGTGACCGCGTCCCAGCCCTGCTGCTCGGCGAGTTCGCGGGCGGTCGCCACGATGAGGCGCTCGCGTTCCGCCCGTTCACGCTGCTTGCGTTCCTGTACCGACATGATTCGATCCTAGCACCGCTAGACAATCGAGCGGCAGCAGTACTAGCGTTGACTCATCAGCTAGCACTGCTAGATCCCAGGAGGGGTCATCATGCTCAACGCACTCCAGGTGTTCACCACCGTGGTCGTCGGCCTGATGGTGGGGGTGGAGTTCTCCGTCGCGTTCGTCATGAACCGGATCTTCGACGCGCTCCCCGAGGACAGCGACCAGCTCGCCCGCGCCCACGGGGGCCGGATGCTCGGCGCGCTGATGCCGTTCTGGTACATCGGCTCGCTGGTCCTCAGCGCGGTCTGGGCCGTCGCCGGCCGGCACGACCAGGGCACCGCCCTCGTCGTCGTCGCCGCCGGGCTGCTGATCGTGAGCGTGATCATGTCGGTCCTGCTGCTGGTCCCGATCAACAACCGGGGCAAGACCTGGACCCCCGAGAACCGGCCCGAGGACTGGAAGGAGCAGATGAACCGCTGGGACCGGTACCACTACGTCCGCGTCGCCGTCATCATCGCCGCCTTCACCCTGCTGGTCACCGCCCTCGTCTGAGCCCGACGCCCGACGTCCGACGCCCGACGCCCGACGCCCGACGCCCGACGCCCGACGCCCGACGCCCGACGCCCGAACGAAGACTCGGCCCGCCCCGCAGCCCGCCCGACCCCCGTACGAGCGCCTACGATCGACACATGGCCGATTCTTCGCGTCTTTCGCTCTGGTCCCGGGACTCGTTCCTGTCCATCGGTTCGGTCGGCTCGACCCTGTCGATCGGTTCGGTCGGGTCCTTCCTCTCGGTCGGGTCGATCGGCTCCGCCGCCTCCGCGCTCTCCGTCGGGTCGTGGGCGAGCGTCGGCTCGCTGCTGTCGGCGCGGTCGTGCTGGTCGGTGCTCTCGTACCGCTCCGGCCGGGGCGTGATGGCCGCCGGGGCCGTCGCGGTGCTGGCGACCGCCGTGGCCGTACGGGCGACGCGAACGGCCCCCTCCGTACGCTGACGGAAGGGGCCGGAGGCGGCGGCGCGGGGCTGCTAGGCGATGCTCGTGAATCCCCCCGGATTCACGGGCAGTTGGAGATGTTGCCGGCGAGGACGGCGGTGGAGCCGTTCGACAGGAGCGTCGTCGCTCCCAGCGTCAGGCCGAGCGCGGCGACCGCCGTGGCGAGCAGGGCGCCGATACGGGTCTTGATCGTCATGGAGGCTCCTCTTCCTACGGGCGGTTGATGACGGTGCCGGCGACGACGGACTGCGGGCCCTGCTCGCCGAACGTGCCGAAACCGACCGCCAGGAGCGTCGCGGCGAAGGCCACGGCGACGGCCGCGACAACACGGGTCTTGATGCTCATGAATCCCCCTGGAATTACGGGCAGTTGGAGACGTTGCCGGCCAGGACCAGGTACTTCGGGCCCTGAGTCTCCAGGGCGGCCGCGGCACCGAGCGCCAGGGCGGTGGCCGCGAAGGCGACGGCGACGGTCGCCGCGAGGCGCTTCTTGATGGTCATGTGAACTCCCCAAATGTCGGCCCCCTGCCGACAGTTGACATGATCATCGCATATTTTCAGCCACTCCCGGACGCAGCCACCGCAGCCGTCCCGACAGCTCCGGGTCGGCCTCGAAGGCCTCCGTGATGCGGGCCGGATCCTCGGCGAGGTGGTCCCAGGAGTCGTAGTGGAGGGGGATCACCGTGCGGGCCCCGAGGGTGCGGGCGAGGGCGGCGCCCTCCGTCGCGCTCATCGAGAAGGCGCGGTCGCCGGTGGACGGGAAGTGCGCGTCGCCGAGGTGGAGGAAGGCCGTGTCGATACGGAATCGGTCACCGATCTCCGTCAGGGCGTCGTGGCGGACGGTGTCGCCGGAGACGTACAGCGTGCCGCCCTCGTACGCGACGACGAAGCCCGTGACGGGGCCGGTGACCTGCTCCGTACCCTCCGGGCCGTGGCGGGCCGGGGTCGACGTGACCGTGACGGTCGTCGTCCCCGCCGTGACCTTCCGGCTCTCCCACGTGGCGAGCCCCTCCGCCCGGCCGCCCAGGCGTTCGGCGCCCTCCGGGGTGGTCAGGATGAGCTCCGCACCGGCCAGGACCTCACGGCCGGCCGGGTCCAGGTTGTCGGCGTGCTGGTCGTGCGAGAGCAACACCAGGTCGACGGGCGGGAGTTCGGCGGCGGTCAGCGCGGGGCCCGCGGTGCGGTGGAGCGGGCGGGCGCCCGGGTAGTCGGCGGGGGCCGGGTCCAGGGCGGGGTCGGTGAGGACGGTGAGGTCGCCGATGCGGAGGAGGACGGTCGCCGTGCCGAGGTAGGTGGCGGTGACGGCCCCCGGCGGGGCCTGCGCCGCGCCCGGACCCGTGGCGGTGACGGTCTCCGGCGGGGCCTGCGCCGCGCCCGGACCCGTGGCGGTGACGGTCTCCGGCCGGGCCTGCGCCGCGCCCGGACCCGTGGCGGTGACGGCCCCCGGCCGGGCCTGCGCCGCGCCCGGACCCGTGGCGGTGCCGCTCATGACCGGGCCTCGATCTTGGCCTGGAGCGCGCCGAGCAGGCCCTGGAGCAGCTCGATCGTCACCTCGTCCGTGAGGTTGCCGTCCTCGTCGAAGCGCTCGTGCGAGCGGAAGACGTGCACCTCGGGCTTCACGACGACGTCGCTGTCGGTCCAGACGAAGACCTGGCGGAGGGCGAGCTGCGCCCGGACCGTGCCGAAGTTGGTGGGCGCGGCGCCGAGGATCGCGATGGGCTTGCGGTGCAGCGGGAGGCCCTCGGTCTTGGTCCAGTCGGTGGAGAGCCAGTCGAGCGCGTTCTTGAGGACGCCCGGGATGGAGTAGTTGAACTCGGGGGTGGCGATGAGGAGTCCGTCGGCCTCCGCGACCCGGCGGCGCAGCTCTTCGACGACGGCCGGGCGCTTCTCGGGGGTGTCGAGGTCCAGGTCGTAGGGCGGGATCTCGCGCAGGTCCTCGTAGATCTCGATCTCCTGGCCGCCGGGGTTGAACTTCTGGGCCGCACGCAGCAGTTGCGTGTTGTGCGAGGTGGCGCGGAGCGAGCCGGAGATGGCGAGGATCGTGGACGCGGTCATGGGGGTCCCCCGTTCGTCGGTGAGCCGGCGGGTGCCGGGCTCGACGACCATGAAGCTAAACCGATCGGTTCATTCTGTCAACGAAACAGTTCAGTCTTGACAGTGAACTGAATGGTGTAGTTCATTCGAGACATGGCCGCTGACGCACGCACCACAGAGCGGGCCGTCGCCCGCACAGCCCGCCCCTTCCACACGTACGAGGGCGCCGGATTCCCCGTACGCCGCCCGTTCCCCACCGAAGAACTCCCCTTCGTGGACCCCTTCCTGGTGATCGATCAGGTCGGTCCGACCGAGCTCGCACCCGGCGAGGCGAAGGGCGCTCCCCCGCACCCGCACCGGGGCTTCGAGACGATCCAGTACGTCCTCGACGGCGACATCGCGAACGCCGACTCCCGCGGCCACCGCGCCGTCGTCCGCGCGGGCGGCGTCCAGTGGCTCACCGCCGGTTCCGGCATCGTCCACGAGGCCCTGCCCACACCGGAGTTCCTCGCCTCGGGCGGCCGGCAGCACATGCTCCAGATCTGGCTGAACCTCCCCGCCCACCTCAAGGGCGTCCCGCCGCGGAGCCAGAACGTGGAGGCCGGCGACCTGCCCGTGGCGGTCACCCCCGAGGGCGCCGAACTGACCGTCCTCGCCGGGACCAGCCACGGCGTGACCGGCCCCTTCGAGACCCGTACGCCGGTGCTCGTCGCCCACGGGCGGCTCGCGCCGGGGAGCAGCGCCGGGTTCAGCGCCCCGGCCGGCCACAACGCCATGGTGTACGTGATGCGGGGCGAGGCCACGGTGTCCGGCGAGCACCTCCCGGACGGCCACCTCGCGGTCCTCGCCCGCGACGGCGAACGGTTCACCGTGGCGGCACCGGACGCCGCCGCCGAGGTCCTCGTCCTGACGGGCGAACCGATCGGCGAACCGGTGGCCCGCAGCGGCCCCTTCGTGATGAACACGGCAGCCGAACTCCGCCAGGCGGAGAGGGACTTCAGGCAGGGCAGGATGGGGCGGATGCCGGTATGACCGCACTGTCGACCCCCCTGGCGGACCGGCGGGCCCCCGCCCGGACCGGACTCCTCCTCGCCGCGCTCGCCGCCCCCGCCGCCATGGGGGTGTCCGGGCCCAGCCTCGTGCTGCCCGAGGCCGCGCGGGCCCTGGGAGCCGCCCCGGCGTCGGCCGCCTGGCTGATGACGGCGTTCGGGCTCGGCATGGCCGTCGGCACCCCGCTGCTCTCGGCCACCGCCGGCGGGCGGCGCGGTGCCCGCGGGATCATCGAGGCCGCCGCCGTCCTCGTCGCCCTCGGCGCGCTCCTCGTGCTCCTCGCACCGAACCTGCCCCTGGCGATCGCGGGCCGCGCCCTGGAGGCGGCCGGCGCGGCGGGCCTGAACGTCGCCGCCTTCCAGCTCGCCGGGCGGGACCGTTCGGGCCGCCTCCCGGGACTGGTCGCGATCGGCAGCGCGACCGGCGGGACCGTGGGCCTGTTCGCGGGGGCGGCGGTCGCCGGCGCGCTGGGCTGGCGCGGAGCCCTGGTCCTCCCGCTCCTGAGCCTGCTCTCCCTGCGCCCGGTCCTCCGCCTGGCGGACGGGGAACGACCGGAGGCCGGAGAGTCCCCCCGTACCACCCCGTCGCTCCCCCTCGACATCCTCCGCGACCGCCGTTTCCTCGCCGCCTCCGCGCTGATGCTGGCGCTGTCCACCGTCAACTTCGCCCTGTTGTACGCCGCTCCGCGCCGCGTCGCCGCGCTCACCGGCTGGGGCGCGGTGGAGACCGGGGCCTTCGCGTCCGTCGCCGCGCTCGCGGGGGCGCTGCTGTCCTGGCAACTGGTCCGCGCGGCCCCGGCGCTGGGCCCCGCCCGGCTCAAGGCCGTCCTCGCGCTCGGATCGGCCGCGGCCCTGGTCCTCGCCGTGGCCGCGCCCTGGCCGGTGGCCGTCCTCGTCGGCTCGGGGACCAGCGCGCTGGTCACGGCCGGCGGTCAGGGGCTGCTCACGGGCGCGGCGACCGGGGGCCTGCCGGCGGCCCGGCAGGGACCGGCGATCGGCCTGTTCAACCTGGCCTTCCTGATCGGCGTCGCGGTGGGCCCCGCCCTCGCGGCCTTTGCAGACCAAACCGTTCAGTTCATATAGTGAGGCCGCCGCCACCGAACGCACCGACCGTAAGGACCACCGCCATGGACGCCGCCGACGCGATCGACGAGTACGGCATCCCGATCATCCCGGACCCCGCCGACGCCGCCTCGCGCAAGCGCCAGGCGATCATCGACGCGGCGCTCGCGGAGTTCCTCGCGGAGGGGTACTCGGCGGCCTCGATGGACGCGATCACCCGGGGATCCGGCGTCTCGAAGGCGACGATCTACAAGCACTTCGGCAGCAAGGAACGGCTGTTCCTCGCCGTCATCGGCGGCGTCCTGCCGAAGACGTACGCCGATCTGGAGCCCTCCAACTCGACCATCGCCGACGCCCCCGACCTGCGGGCCGCGCTCGTCCGGCTCACCACCGACTGGGCCCGGATCCTGCTGCGCCCGGACATCATGTCGCTGCGGCGCCTGGTCATCGGCGAGATCGACCGCTTCCCGCAGCTCGGCCAGCTCTGGTACCGGGTCAGCTACGACATGAACAACGGCCCGCTGATCGAGGCCTTCACCGAGCTGAACGCCCGGGGCACCCTCGACGCGCCCGACCCGGCGCTCGCCGTGCAGCAGCTGGTGGCGGCGACGGTGGGAGTGCCGCAGCTCGTCCGTACCTTCTCCCCGGACGCGGAGATCGACGACGCGGAGCTGACGCGGGTGATCAGCTCGGGAGTGGATCTGTTCCTGGCGCGGTACGCGCGCGCCTGAGGCCGCGGACCCACGCGAGGACCAGCAGGGCGAGGGCCCAGCCACCGGTGGTGAGGAGCTGGGTACGACTGGCGGCGTCGCCCAGCATGAAGAGAAGCACCCCGCCGATGGAGGCGAGTGCGACGGCAGCGCGCACGGAGGGCCCGTGCAGCCGCAGGTGGGAGGCGGCGATCAGCGCCCAGACGAGCAGGATCGCGGCGCCGATGGAGTTGAGCAGGAACGGGAAGACCGTGCGCGGCCACACCATGCTGAGCACGACCGAGACGAACCCGAACGCGGCGGAGGCGAGGACGGCGGCGTACGGGACGCCCGACCGTCCACCGAGCCCGCCCAGGGCGCGGGGCGCGTCGCCGCGCCCGACGAGGGCGTACAGCATGCGGGAGGAGCCGTAGATGTTGGCGTTCATGGCGGAGAGCAGGGCCACGAGGACGACGGCCTTCATCACGTCGCCGGCACCGGGGACGCCGATCCGGTCCATGACGGCGGCGTACGGCCCGTCGGCAACGGCCGGAGCGTCCCACGGGACGAGGGTCACGATGACGGCCATCGAGCCGAGGTAGCAGACGGCGACCCGCCACATCACGGCCCGGACGCCCGCCCGCACGGCCCGGACCGGGTCGTCGCACTCGGCGGCCGCGATGGTGACGGTCTCGAGCCCGCCGAAGGCGAAGACGGCCGCGACGATGCCGACGGCGACGCCGTACCAGCCGTGCGGCAGGAAGCCGCCGTCGTGGAGGAGATGCCCGGCCCCGGGCGAGGGGGCCCCGGGCATCAGCCCGAGGACCACGACGGCGCCGAGCAGCAGGAACCCGACGATCGCGGCGATCTTCAGCCCGGCGAACCAGAACTCCAGCTCGCCGAAGTTCCGTACGCCGGCGAGGTTGCTCACGGTGAACACGCTCATGAAGACGGCCACCCACACCCAGCCGGGCACGGCGGGCAGCCAGCCGCCGACGATGTGCGCCGCGGCGACGGCCTCGGCGGCGACGCTCACGACCAGCAGCGCCCAGTACATCCACCCGGCGAGCAGCCCGGCCCACGGCCCGAACGCCCGCCGCGCGTGCTCGGCGAAGGAACCGGTCACGGGACGGGCGGCGGACATCTCCCCGAGCATCCGCATGACGAGCACGGTCAGCACACCGGCGAGACCGTACGAGACGAGGATCCCGGGCCCGGCGGCCGCGATCCCGACCCCGGACCCGACGAACAGCCCGGCACCGATGGCCCCACCCAACGCGATCATGGCCAGATGCCGCTGACGCAGCCCGGCCCCGAGTACCCGCCCTGTCACGATTCCCCCCGAAATTCAGACGACCAGCGCAGGAGCCTGACGCCTGTCCCCGCCGGACGGCAACCGAATCCCGCCCGCTGAGACGTCCCGGGACGCGGGAGAGGGCGACGGGACGCCGGAGATGGTCCCGGTCCTGCCCGACGCCTGACGGCCGCCGTCCGGGCGTTCAGCCGGCGCGGGAGGGCAAGTCCGACGTGGGTCGGCGGCCGAACCAGAGGCAGAAGACGGCCGCCACCGCCGAGGCCAGGGCGGCCAGGACGAAGGCGGGGGTGACGTCGTCGTCCGGGTGGTCCGCGCCCGCGGCGCGCGCCGTCGCCGGGTCGTCGGCGGCGACCTCCAGCGGTACGGCGAGGCCGACCCGGGCCTGTCGCAGCAGGGCCGGGTCGAGGCGGAGGTCTTCCGTGCGGTAGGTACGGCCGTCGACCACGTACGAGATCTCGTACGACTCACCGCCCTTGGGCTGCGGGATGACGCGGGCGATCACGCCCTCCACCCGCACAGGTGCCGCGTCGATCCGCGCTCCGGCGCGGAACTGCCCGAAGGCGGCCGAAGCGAAGAGAACGAAGAGCGCCAACGCGACTCCCGTTCCTCCGAGTTGGATCCATCTGTGCTGTCCCCCGGGAAGTGTCACGGCTCCGGATTACGCCCGAGCGCGGCCACGCGTCAACCCTGCGCCAGGAGCCGTACCGCGAGGACGACGATCAGCGTGCTCGACGCGAGTGCCGTGCCGAGCCGCCCCCGGGCACTTGTCAGGGTGCGGCCGAGGAGCGTGCCGCCGAGGGCGAGGAGGAGCTGCCAGCTCGCCGAGGCGAGGACGGCGGCCAGCACGAAGGCCGTGCGGTCGGCCGGCGTCTCGGGCGCCGAGGGGCCCGTGGCGAGGATGAGGGCGGCGAAGTAGATCACCGTCATGGGGTTGAGGATCGTGATGCCCAGGAACGTCACGTACGCGCGGGCGGGTGTCAGGGCCGTACCGTCGTTCCGGGACGCGAGGCCTCCCTCGCGGTACGCGGCCAGGGCGCCCCACGCGGCCTTCAGGGCCAGCACGGCGAGCACCACGGCGGACGCCCACCGCAGCGGGGTCATCACCGGGGCGAGGACGGGCACGAGCGCGGAACCGCCCGCCACCGCGATCAGGGCGTAGACCCCGTCGGCCGTGGCGACGCCGAGGGCCGCACCGACGCCCGTACGCCACCCGGCCCGGGCCGTGACGGCCACCAGATAGGCGCCGACCGCGCCGACCGGGATCGCGATGCCGTAGCCGGCGAGCAGGCCGGCCACCACCACGGCGGTCACGCGACGGCGGGGATCGCGCCTCCGGGGGAGCCGGGCTGCTGCTGTCGGCGGTAGTCCGCGCCGTCCTTCGTACGGGCGAGGAACCCGCCGATCACCAGATACCGGCGGAGCGCCGAGAAGTCCTCGTGCACGGTGAGCAGGGCCTCGTTGACCTCGGGCTCACCGTAGGTCCGGTCCGCCTCGAAGAGGGTCGCCGCGAGATGCGCGAGCAGCGCCTCACGGCGGGCGGGCTTGCGCGGGATCGCCTTGAGGCGTCCGTCGGCGGAGAACAGGTCCGCGACGGGGCGGACGGCGGGGTGACTGGTCATGCCCGAGAGCCTGGCGGCGTACGCCCCGCCCCGCAAAGCATTTTCAGCCGCTGATGATGTTCACGGCCTGCTGGAAGCTCGGCATGACCGGCGGCATCCCGGTCCGCTCGAAGAACGGCTTCGCCTTCGCCACGAAGGCGAGGAAGTTCTCCTCCGAGTCGAAGAAGTCCGTGATCCGCCACCCGCCCTGCCCGTCCGGCCCGGACGCGTGCGCGATGAACCCGGCCGGCGGAAACCACTCGGCGGCCTGGATCAGCCTCGTGGTCTCCTCGTACTGCTCCTGGGTCCCGCCGGGAATCTCGACGGTGACGACGACGCCCTTGCGCATGGTCCTGCTCCTGTACGTACGGGAAGGGGTTCCCACCCAGCAGACCAGCCGGCCCCGTGCCCCGCACGACGACGGGACCCGTTCGAGCGAGGGCCGCGACCGCATGGCTCCGCCGTCCCCGTACCGCACGGCGAAGGCCCGTCGCCGTCGCGACGGGCCTTGCTGGGGGCCGTTCATCCGCTCGGTCACTTGGGGTCCCGGTTGAACACCGCCTTGGACCAGAAGTAGCCGAGGGTGGCGAGGGCGAGGCACCAGGCGAGGGCGAGCCAGCCGTTGTGGCCG